>JAJYSD010000256.1 GCA_021793745.1 Bacillota bacterium | reverse complement strand
CGATTACGCCGACAGGGAAGCGGACCTGACCCTGCCGGACAGCGTGGCGGCGGCTCGGCAGGGGATCGATCATCCCGGAGTCACCCTGTGGCACGAGGCCCTGAAGCGGCAAAGACGGCCCAAACCCGTCCGTTTCAGTCCCGACGATATCGTCGTGCTGCCCTATACTTCCGGCACCACCGGCCAGCCGAAGGGGTGCATCCACACGGCCCGCACGGTGCAGGCCAATACGGTCGGTGCCGCGGTCTGGGGGAACGTGTCGGCGGGCAGCATTCCCTTGTCCACGCTCCCCTATTTCCACGTGACGGGGATGATCCACGGCATGCACGTGCCAATCTATGCCGGCTGCAGCGTGGTAGTGATGGCCCGCTGGGACCGGGAGACGGCGGCCAGACTGATCGAAAAACACCGGTGCACCAATTGGACCAATATCAGCACGATGGTGGTCGACTTCCTCTCGATGCCGGATGTGGAGAAGCGCGATCTGAGCTCCTTGTCCTACATCGGAGGGGGCGGCGCGCCGCTGCCCAGGGCGGTCGGTGAAAAATTGCATGAATTGACGGGGATCCGCTACGTCGAGGGATACGGATTGACGGAAACCATCGCCCAAACCCATTTCAACCCCCCGGATCGGCCAAAACTGCAGTGTCTGGGCGTCCCTTCCTTCGATGTGGATGCGCGGATCATCGATCTGGACTCCGGGAAAGAGCTGGGACCCCGGGAGCAGGGGGAAATCGTCGTCCGCGGTCCCCAGGTGTTCAAGGGATATTGGCGGCGTCCCGAAGAGACGGAAAGGGCGTTTATCACCCTGGATGGCAAGCCTTTCTTCCGCACCGGCGACATCGGCTATTACGATGAAGAGGGTTATTTCTTCATCGTCGACCGGGCGAAGCGCATGATCAACGTCTCCGGGTACAAGGTGTGGCCGACGGAAGTGGAGTCGGTCCTGTACCAGCACCCGAAGGTGCAAACGGCCTGCGTCGTCGGCGTTCCGGATCCGCGGAGGGGGGAGACGGTGAAGGCCTTCATCATCCTGCAGGAGCCCCACCGCGGCCAGGTGACGGAGGAGGAAATCATCGAGTGGTCCCGGGAGCGGATGGCCGCCTACAAGTGCCCGCGCCGGGTGGAGTTCGTCGAGCAGCTGCCGATGACGGCGAGCGGAAAGATCCTGTGGCGGGTCCTGCAGGAAAAGGAGCGGGAGAGGGCCAAGGGGGCCGGCGACCCCTCTTGAGGACGGTTATCCCGCCTGTGGAGACGGCTTGACCGCGGACAAAATCGTCGATCATCGATGGGTGGGGCCCCCTTTCACCGATAGGTTTGAGGCGGTCGCCTCCTTTTCAGCCGAAACTCGCCGCCATGCGCGTTAAGCGACCTAACAGGAAGTGGAGCGTGAGTCCGTTGTTCAGAACCGTGATTCAGCCCCGCGTTTCGGAAACCGACGGAGCCGGTCACATCAACAACACGACGGTGCCGGTCTGGTTTGAGGCCGGCCGGCAGGAGATCTTCAAAATGTTCATGCCGGACCTGTCCTTTCGGAACTGGAAATTGGTGGTGGTCAGCATCAACATCGATTACCTCCACCAAATCTATTACGGCAGGGACGTGGAAGTGCGGACCTGGGTCCGGAAGATCGGCAACAGCAGCTTCGTCCTCTACGAGGAACTGCATCAAAACGGCAATCGGTGCGCCAGGGGAACGGCCACTTATGTCAACTACAATTTTGAGACCCGAAGATCGGAGCCGATTCCCCCGGCTTTGCGGAAGCGGCTGGAGGAGCACCTGCTGCCGGAAACAGAGGCGTGATACCATGTGACTCCGAAGTGCGGGAGACGGAATCGCCAGCTCCAAGTGCAGCGTCCGGATAATCCCAAGGGGATGCGGAGTCTACATTGGAGACCCAGGCGATAATCCGTGCCCCCGTCAACGCGGAACCGGGGATCGATTGTTCCCCGGTTTTTATTTTTGTCCAGGAAAGTCTGCATTGTTTGAATAAACGGAAGCCCATCCGCAATAGATGGTATTGGAGTGTCCTTCGAAGGCGGAGGGGCGTCCGGGATCGCGTTTGATGTTTCAACCGGTCCCGTCCGCCGGTCGGAAGGAGGTGGTCGATCCGAGGGTATCGAGGGTTTGATGGCGAGGATGATGAGATCTCCGCTTTTTTTGCCCTCGGGCTTGCGCAGGGACTTTTCAGCGCCGATGCAGACGCCGTCGTCGGGAGCTTTTCGAGGAGGCGGGGAAACGGTGTTGCGGGATTTGCTGAAGGAACCTTCGGTTCAAGTGATGCAGCGGTGTCCCGATTGGAAAGAAGCCGTTACAATCGCCGGGGAATTGCTGCACAGGACCGGTGCCGTTGAGGCGCGTTACGTATCCGCCATGGTTCGGGCCATCGACGAATACGGCCCCTATATGGTGGTTGCGCCGGGCGTCGCTCTGGTCCACGCCCGGCCGGAAGACGGGGTGCGGGAAGTGTGCATGGGTTTGCTCATCTGTCGGGAAGGGGTCTTGTTCGGTCACGGGGAGAAGGACCCAATTCATTTGATTTTCGCCTTCGGAGCCGTCGATGATCGTCAGCATTTGAGGGCGCTGTCGCAGCTGATGACCGTATTGAACGACGCGTCGTGCATTGAATCATTGCGGTCGTCCTCATCCGCATCGGAGGCGTTGAGGATTTTGAGGACATGTCTTGAAACCCCATAAGGGAGGGAGAAGCGTGCTGGCTATCCAGTACATCCAACGGGTGGAACGATTGATCGATCAGTGCAAGGGGCAGGCTGATTCGATCGACAAAGGGGCCCGCCTGATCGCCGACGCGATCAAGCGGGACGGCGTGTTGCATGTTTTCGGATGCGGTCATTCGCAAATGTACGCCGAGGAGATCTTTTACCGCGCCGGCGGCTTGGTTCCCGTCAATCCGATTCTGGAGCCCAGCCTGTCGCTGCGTCCCACCGCACCGAAGAGCACCTGGTTTGAGCGGTTGGAGGGATACGCCTCGCTGATATGGGAGCATGAGGAGGCGCATCCGGGGGAAGTGGCGCTGATCGCTTCCACTTCCGGCCGCAACGCCGTACCCGTGGAAATGGCGATGGAGGCCAAAAAGCGCGGGTTGTCCGTCATCGCCCTCACCTCCAGCCTGTTTTCCCGGGAAGTGGCCCCACGCCACCCCGGCGGGAAAAAGCTGATGGACATAGCGGATGTCGTCCTCGACAGCAAGGTGCCCAAGGGGGACGCCGTGATGGAGCTGGAGGAGCTCGGGGCGAAATTCGGTCCGGTCTCTTCGATCGTCGGTTTTACGCTCCTGCAGGCGCTGATGGTGGAAACGATCCACAAACTGGTGCAGGGGGGCATGAAGCCGCCGATCTGGGTCAGTTCCAATCTGGATGAGGGGGATGCCGTAAATCGCAGGTACATTCGGGCCTATAAGAAACGGATTTCTTGTTTGTAAGGGAAAAAGGTCCGGGAGGTGGATCCAGTGAAAATCGTGACGGTGTGCGGCATGGGCTTCGGGACCAGTCTGATGGTCAAGATGGCGATTGACGACCTGTTAAGCGAAATCGGGTTTGACGCGGAGGTGGAGGAGATCGGA
>JAJYSD010000255.1 GCA_021793745.1 Bacillota bacterium | reverse complement strand
CGCCTGCAACAGTTGAACATCGGTCTCCACATTGCGGACGTAGGCGGAGGATCCTTCCCGGATGAGCGGCAGCGCATAGGCGGTTTCCATCCTCCACCGGGTGTGTTGGTGCAATTCCTGCAGACCCGGGTGGTCTCGACCGATTCGTTCTATTCGCATGGCTTGATATCCTCACCATCCCACTCGATATCGGCTGTGGCCGCATCCTTGAAACCGACGCCCCGGGACACGCTGACGCAGAGGGTTTCAAAAAGGCTGAACAAATGATAGAGGGGCACCCAGGGATCCCGCGGATCGAACAGCACATCCTCCGCCCGGGCAAAATCCGCCGCCCAGCGGCGAAGCCCCCGGATGCCACGGTCGAAGGGCCTCAAAAGCATCGCGTAGCCGATCATTTTGGGTCTCCCGTCGCGGCGCGGGGCGCCCCGCTTCCCCGACGAAAAGGGCCCCGTCAGCTCCCCCGGCGCCAGCAGGTGAATCCCGCTGGTGGCGCGGGGGTTGCACTCCAACACGTACAGGGCCCCCGAGGGCGCTTCGATGAAGTCAAAGGCCAGATGGCCGGTGAAGCGGAGCTTCCGCGCGATCTCCTCCGCAAACCGGGCAATGCCCGGCTTCTCCACCGGCTGAAAATAGTAGCCGGAGGCCTTTCCCCAACGATGGATCGGCCGATAGCAGGCATGGGCCTTGATCTCGCCCGCCACCGCCAGGTGATAGCTGCAGTATTCCACCCCTTGCACGTACTCCTGGGCAAGCCAGGGGTCGTCCTTGCCCGGCCGGACCTGGCGGAAATCCTCAGAACCGAACCGGTTGCGGGCGGCAAAGCGGCCGTACACCGGCTTCAGCACATATCGCTTTTCGAAAGCTAACAGCCGCTCCACATCCGCCGGCGACGTGAGGAGGATCGTTCCGGGCGATTGCACCCGGCACCCTGCGGTGAGTCTGGAGAACTCCCATTTGTTGTGAAGGAGGCGCAGCTTTTCCAGGTCCTCGCAATAAACCCGGCAATGGTTCCGAAGCCGGTCCAAACCGCTGGCGATATAGAAAATCTCCTCGCTGCTGGGCATCAAGAGATCGATGCGATACTGCTTGATGATCCGGATGAGACCGTCGACAAATCCGCGCAAGTCCTGCCGCGGCGACGGCAGCAGAAAGGATTGCGTCACCGCCCTGGACCCCCGGCAGACGGGAAACCTCACGCAGTCCGCCGCATAGACCTCCCACCCGGCTCCCTTGAAGTGGCGGGCCATCTCCAGGGCGGCATAGGATCGGGAGCCGGTAATCAGCACTCTCATGCCATCACTCTCCAAAACCGTCACCCTCACCACCGGGCAAGGGCTTTTTTCCGGCCTTTGGCGATCCCGAGCGCGCCGTCACGGCGACCAGGTCCGCTTCACCCGCCGCAGTTTTCTGTCCGCCGGCGGGTGCCGGTACGGCGCAAAACGGATCGTCGCCGCCTCGACCTTCAGCCGCCGATACAGCTGGGCAAAGGCGGACCGGATCGCCTCCTCCAGCCGCCGGCGGTCCGTCCCGCTCCGCTCCTCAACGGCGACGACGATCCGATCCGGCCCTTCTTGAACCACCTGATAGTGAAGGATTTCATCCCCCGCCTGCCACATCGCGCGCCGGATGAAATCGGGAAACACCATGCGGTATCGTCCGGTATCGATCTCCTTCAGGTAAAGGATATCGTCACAGCGCCCCTCCACCCGGTCGATGGCGGTCATCGCCGATCCGCAGGGGCACGGCTCGTCGGCCAGCACCAGGATGTCATTCAGCCGGTAGCGGATGATGGGCTGGGTCCTCCGACAAAAGTCCGTGATGATCGGGACAAAGCGGCCGCTTTCCCGGTCGATCCACTCCCGCTCGATATGGACGATATCCTCGTTGAGGTGGAGGGTTCCGTGGGAACACGTGGCGGCCAAAAACCCCTCCGTGCACTGATAGATCTGGTGAACCGGCTTCCCGAATTGCCCTTCGATCTTTTGCCGGTCCCGGTCATCCAGGACGTCGGCGACGGAGATCACCTTGACCGGAGCGATATCCAGCCGTCCCCGCTCCTTCTCCTCGCTCAGGAAGGACAACACGGCCGGGGGTGCCACCAGGATGGTGGGCTGCTGCCGGTTCAGCCGCTCCACATGGGCGGAAAGGTCCTCCAGCAGGTCATAGTAGGCGAAGGTGAGCCACCGCTGCCGGACGGAGGTGTACAGGTTGCTGTTGGCCCGCAGGAAGAAGGCCACGCTCTCCCGGCGCGTGATCCCCCCGGGCAACAGCTTGGCGAGCACGGTGCCGGCCCACCTCTCCCGCTCCTCCTTGCTGACCAGAAACAATCCGCGATTGTGGGTCGTGCCCGAGGAGAGTCCGACCGTTACGTCGCCGATCTGGGGCGTGAAATCCCGCGTCTCCTCCGCCCGCCACGCGACGCGAAACGCCTCCTCCTTCCGGATACCGGCGGTGTTCAATTCATCGAAATGGGACATCATCGTCTCCTTGTCCATCAGGGGCAGCGTCTGGAGCCGCTCCCAGGTCAGCTCCGGTCTGTCCCACCCCTTCATCGCCTCCTGAAAGCGGCGGCGGTAAAAGGGCGAGTGCTCCAGGACGAACCGGAAGTGGCGCCTGAGCAGGCGCAGCTGGCGCTCCTCCAGCTTCTGTCGCGAGCGGATCGCCATCGCCCGCTTGGCCCGGATGTAAGCCAGCCCCAAGCGAAACAGGTTCATCCTTCCACCCCCTCCGCCATCGCCGCCGCTTCGGGACAATGGGAGGGAAGGATGCGCACCGACGGGTTCAACCGGTGAAACTCCATCAGCTGACGAAAACTGCGGCGGAACTCCCGCCCACCTCCCATTACGGCGAAGGTGAGGGGATGGGGCTCCACTTGCTTGCGGACCGCCGCCATCGACCAGGTGGCATCGGCGCACAGCAGGGTGGGACCCCGCTCCTCATCGACGAAGAAGAGGCCGTACTGGCCCGGGGCGTGCCCTGACAGGCGGACGGCGAGGAGCGATCCGTCCCCGAAGCAGTCGAACACCGTCTCAAACACGCCGTAGCGGTCCCGGAAGGGGCAGGGCTCCTTTTCTTCGACAAACTGAACCCGCTTGGCGAAGTCCGGGGGGAGCAATCCGGGCACAAATCCGTTCCGCACCGCCCGCAACCCCCGCATCCCCCGGATGTGGTCATAGG
This sequence comes from Bacillota bacterium, assembly GCA_021793745.1. Lineage (GTDB taxonomy): Bacteria > Bacillota > Bacilli > Thermoactinomycetales > DSM-44946 > Planifilum. The sequence continues at coordinate 406 of JAJYSD010000255.1, read as the reverse complement.
CTTCGCGGGAACAGAGAATCGACGCCCCGGGAAAGTCGCGGACGCCACCGATGTGGTCTCCGTGGAAATGGGACAGGAAGACGTGCCGAATCTCCTCCGGGGAAATCCCCAGGGCCTTCAATTGCTCCACCAGCGCCTCTTCTTTCCGGAAAACCACCGGAACGGCCCATCGGTAAAGCAAATAGGGGAGGCGGGATGTCTCCCTGAAGAAATGGGTGGAATAGCCGGTGTCAAACAGGAGATACCCCGCTTTGGGATGCCGGATCAGCGCGGCCAGCGAATAAAAGGAAGCCGGGCGGAGGGGGGCGTCCCGCCGGGCCATCCGTTCGAGTTGCCGGCAGTAGCCGGTGCGAAACAGCTTACATCTCACCTTGATTTCGGTACCACTCGACATACCGATCCACTC
>JAJYSD010000254.1 GCA_021793745.1 Bacillota bacterium | reverse complement strand
GAAGAAGCTGTCCTCGTCCAGGACCCGGTGGATCACTTCCCGGACATCGTACACCTTGGTCCCCTCCACCGGGACAACCTCCGCCAGCTCTTCGTTCCAGCCGTCGTCCTTCTTGCAATAAACCCGGGGCGGGTCCTCCTGGTTATTCTGGGGCAAATAGCTCAGAAGCTTGCGCACTTGATCCAGCGCTTCCGGCTCCGACGGGGCGGTGAAATGGGCGTTTCCGCTGATCGACGAATGGATGCCGGCACCCCCCAGATCCTCGGAAGAAATCTTTTCTCCAGTGACCGTTTCGATCACCTTGGGACCGGTGATAAACATCTGACTCGTTTTTTCCACCATGAAAACGAAATCGGTGATCGCCGGAGAATAGACGGCTCCGCCGGCACAGGGGCCCATGATGACGGAGAGCTGGGGGATCACCCCCGAATAGATCGAGTTGCGATAAAAGATGTGGCCATAACCGTCCAGGGAAACGACGCCTTCCTGAATCCGCGCACCCCCCGAATCGTTCAACCCGATGATGGGAGCGCCGTTTTTGGCCGCCAAATCCATGATCCGGGCGATCTTCAGGGCGTGCATCTCCCCGAGGGCACCGCCGAACACCGTGAAATCCTGGGCGAAGACGTACACCGGCCGACCGTGAATTTTGCCGTAACCGGTCAAAACCCCTTCCCCCGGAGCTTCCACCTGATCCATCCCGAAATGGGTGGCCCGGTGCTCCACAAAGGGGTTCAGCTCCACAAAGGTCCCTTCATCCAGGAGCAGATCCACCCGCTCCCGGGCGGTCAGTTTTCCCCGTTCATGCTGGGCGCGGATCTTTTTCTCCCCGCCGCCCATCTCCACTTTTCGCCGTCTTTCTGCCAACTCGTCGATTTTGCGATACATGGCTTCCCTCCGTCTACTGCAAACCTATGATTCGGTTTTGGCCGGTTCGCATAATTCATAGAGCACACCACCCATCGCCTTGGGGTGAAGAAAGGCGATTTGGGCGCCGTGGGCTCCCCGCCTCGGATGTTCATGAATCAGGCGAATCCCCTTTTCCGAAAGCAGGTTAAGCCGCTCTTCGATTCCGTCCACTTCCAGGGCGATGTGGTGAATCCCCTCTCCCCTCTTCTCCAAAAAGGAGGCGATGGGACTGTCCGGTCCCAGGGGTTCCAACAACTCGATCCGCGTCTCGCCGATCCGCAGAAACGCCACCTTCACCCCTTCGCTTTCCACCCTTTCCACGCCCTCCAGCGGCAGGCCCAGCACGTCCGTATACAGGGGAAGGGCGGCATCGAGGTCCCTCACCGCAATGCCGATGTGATTGATTTTTTGGGGATCGACGGTTCGACCCATCCTGGTCACTTCCTTTCCGCCAACGCTTTGCGGATAAATTCCGCCGTTTCCTTGATCGGGGTCCCCGGGGTGAACACCCTGGCGATCCCCTGCTTTTCCAGGAAGGGGATGTCCGAACGGGGAATCGTCCCCCCGCCGATCACCAGGATGTCCTCCGCCCCCTTTTCCCTCAGCAGTCGCGTCACCTCGGGAAAGAGTTCGTTATGCGCTCCCGACAGACAGGAGAGGCCGATGACGTCCACATCCTCCTGGATGGCCGTCTCCACGATCTGAAGCGGGGATTGGCGCAATCCCGTATAAATCACTTCCATCCCCTCATCCCGGAGGGCTTGGGCGATAATCAGGGCTCCCCGGTCATGGCCGTCCAATCCCGGTTTGGCCACCAGCACGCGTATGGGTCGATTCATTGCTCGTCACCTCGATGTTTCATCCTCAGCCCGGCAGGGCCGGCCGGAAAACTATACCGGTTGATATTCACCAAAAACCTCGCGCAACGCGTGGCAGATTTCCCCGACGGTGGCATAGGCACGGACCGCGTCGAGGATGTACGGCATCAAATTGTCCGTTCCCTCCGCCGCCCGCTTCAGGGCAGCCAGGCGCTCTTCCACTTTCCCGGCATCGCGGCGGCGGCGCAGATCCTCGAGCCGTTCGATCTGCCGCCGGGCCAGGGCGGGATCTACCCGGAGCAGCTGGGGTTCGGGCTCCTCTTCCATCCGGAATCGGTTCACACCGACCACGATTTCTTCTCCCGATTCGATCCGCCGCTGGGTATCCAAGGCGGCGCGGTGAATCTCCCTCTGCATGAAGCCCTGTTCCACCGCCGCGACGGCTCCTCCCAGTTCATCGATCTTTTCGATGTATTTCATCGCTTCCTCTTCAATTGCATCCGTCAGAGATTCCACATAGAAAGAGCCGCCCAGGGGATCGACGGTATCCGCGACACCGCTTTCATAAGCGATAATCTGCTGGGTGCGAAGGGCGATCCGCGCCGACTCTTCCGTCGGAAGGGCCAGGGCCTCATCGCGGGCATTGGTATGGAGGCTCTGGGTTCCTCCCAGCACTGCAGCCAGCGCCTGCAGAGCCACCCGGACGATATTGTTGTCCGGCTGCTGGGCGGTCAGCGTCGATCCCCCCGTCTGGGTGTGGAAACGGAGCTGAAGGGAGCGCGGATTTTTCGCACCGAATCGCTCCTTCATGATTCGCGCCCACATGCGTCGGGCGGCCCGGAATTTGGCGATCTCTTCGAAGAAGTGATTGTGGGCGTTGAAAAAGAAGGAGAGCCGCGGCCCGAACTCGTCCACATCCAATCCCTGATCCAGGGCGGCCTGGACGTAGGCCATCCCGTTGGCGAGAGTGAAGGCGACCTCCTGCACCGCCGTCGAACCGGCTTCCCGGATGTGATACCCGCTGATGCTGATCGTGTTCCACCGGGGAACCTCCTTGGCACAATAGGCAAAAATGTCGGTAATCAGGCGCATCGACGGTTTGGGAGGGAAAATATACGTCCCCCGGGCGATGTATTCCTTCAGGATATCGTTTTGAATCGTTCCCCGCAGTTTTTCCGGCGAGATCCCCTGCTTCTCGGCCACCGCGATATACATGGCGAGCAATACCGATGCCGGCGCATTGATGGTCATGGATGTGCTGACCTGGTCCAGGGGAATCCCTTCAAACAGCCGCTCCATGTCCTCCAGGGAATCGATGGCCACGCCCACCTTCCCCACTTCCCCCGCCGCCATCGGATCATCGGAATCGTACCCGATTTGCGTCGGCAGGTCGAAGGCAACGGACAGGCCGGTTTGTCCCTGTTCCAGCAAATAGCGGAAGCGGCGATTCGTCTCCTCCGCCGAACCGTATCCGGCATACTGGCGCATGGTCCAGTGCCGTCCGCGATACATCGTCGGCCGAATCCCCCGGGTATAGGGGTATTCACCCGGAAAGCCGACGCGTTCGATCAATTCCTTTTCATCCAGGGCCCGTGTGTACAGGCGCTCGACCTCTATTCCGGAAAGGGTGGTGAACCGTTCCTTTCGCTCCGGAAATTTGGCAAGGAGCTCCTCGGTTTTTTTCAACCATTCCTGATACAGCTGATCGAACTCTTTTTCCGCCACCCTCTTTTCCTCCCTGCTACCTGATATCCGCTTACAGACTTACTCTTTTTATGATATCAAAAAATCCATCACCCTAGGAGACCAATGTGTCAGGTGCCGCGTCGGGGGCAGGATCCCCTTCGCCGGCCCGCAAACCG
>JAJYSD010000253.1 GCA_021793745.1 Bacillota bacterium | reverse complement strand
CCAATGGGCTTTCCCCTCACTTGATCGAGATCTGGACGGCATTTTTCAAGTCCCTGCGCCAATCACTGAACCCAATTGTTCGCCCGACGGGTTATGCCTTTGTGGATTGACCGCGCGCGTTCAGGCGACTGTGCTTTTCTTCCCTTCACCTTCCCTTTCCTGAAGCAGCTGACGCTCGTAGAGCTTAAAGAAAGGGAACCACATTAACGCGGATAGAAAGATCAGAAAGAAAACCAGCAGCGCCGCTCGGACATCGCCGACCGAGCGCGGGCAGAAACCGTTCTTCCAGTATTTGATAAAACCCTCTCATCTCGGAATCCTCCTACCTTTGGTCGATGAGAGCCAATGCATCATCCAGGATCTTTTCGCCATTGATCAAGCCATAATCCCTGGGATTGATCATGGCAACAGGAACCCCGTATTCTTCGGCCTTTTTCTCAAATTCGGAGAGCTTGAAACGGACCTGAGGTCCCACGAGGACAACGGAGGCATCTTGCACCTGTTGGTCAAACTCTTCCATCGGTATGGCGATCACTTCCACGTCCAGCTGCCGGTTGGCCGCTTCCTTTTTCATCCGCTGAACCACCAAGGACGTGGACATGCCCGCCGCACACACCAATACAATTTTCATCCAATTACCCCCTCGCGGAAACGGATTTGTCAGTTCACCCCTCTTTCCGGAGCAATTTCCGTGCCAAGGGGTCCGGAGCCGTGAAACCGCCTTCCTTTTCCTACTGTGTTCAGTGTGTCAAAGTGTGTCAGTCAACCGTGTTCGGCGCCTTCGCCCCATCGAAGAATTCCATCAGGTAGCAAATTTCATCGTCCGACAATTCGATTTGGTACCTTTCCTCCAGACGTCCGAAAACGTCGCGGATCATCCGATAGACCGGGAAGCGTGCCCGGATGTACTCCCCTTTGTTTTTAAACGATACGGGATCATCCCCGGATACCAGGCGGTCCACCATGCAGCAGGCATGGAGGACGACGCCGATCAGATCCCCCTTGGGGATGGAGCGATTCAGCCGAATCTGCAACTCGCCCAGACAGCGCTTTACGTCGGATAAAACCTTCGCCGGATCGACGCGGTGCAGGTGGTTTTCCAGCGCTTCCGCCATCTTGCAGTAGGTCTCTTCGGTATCGATGAGCTGCTGAATCGCATCGACGGCTTTTAAATTGAGCACGTCGTCCACCCGAAATTGCGGGAGCTCCCCTTCGACGTCCAGGTTACTCACGATGCAGATCAGGTTTCGCTTCTGCTGAATGCGGGCCAATTTGCGCATCAGATCCTGCCGGCTATCCGCCTGGAGCGGGATGATCTCCAACCAGCTCCGGTTAAAAGTCAGATAATTCTCCAATGCCTTTTGGATGGCAAGGGCGCTCCCCCTTCCCGTCAAACAGGCCGTAACAATGGCCCCCTTTACGGTTTGAGGCCCCCTCGGGGGGCTCGCCACCGGCTCGGCGTCGAAGGGGATCAACGGCTTGAGATCCTCATACAGCTGCTCGAGGGAGCAACCCTGCATCCCTTTGCGGACGGCCTCGAGCACGTGCAGGGTGCTGACCATCGGGACCACCTTGACCGGAAGGTTCAATTCGGCTTCCAATCTCTCTCCCAACTGGATGAGGGATCCCATGTCGACGAGAAGCAGCACCCCCGAGGCCCCCGGGCGGACCTCCTTTTTCACCCTTTCGAAGGCCGCATCCGGCGTCATGGAAAGGGGGATATCGATGCCCGAAGCATAATCGGTTTCGAGCAATTGGTTGGCCACGTCAGCCATGGCCCTCGCACTGCCGTTTCCGTGTGCCAAAACCAGGATTTGCACGTTTTCTTCCGCATCCCGGATGGCCGCCGGATCCATCACGAAAAACATGGTTAAAAAACCCGCTTCGTCGATCGGAAGATCGATATGTAACCGGTCCTCCACTTTTTTGAGGCAGTCGATCGCCGTCACAAAAGCGGCCTTGTATTTTCGCCTCACTTGGTTCAGCTGGGGATGGACAATCTTACCGCCCTTTTGGATGCGGTCGACGGTGTTCTGGATGTGCACCGCGAGGCTATGCATCACGTTCGTATCATAGCTTCGGCCGAGCTCGGCTTCCGCCTCCTTCAGGATCTCCTCCGTCAGTTGGAGAATCTCCGGTCGGACCATGTTGATGAGATTTCCCTGCTTCATCTTCCGGTTTACTCGCCTCAAATAATAGGTAAAGTAATTTTCAATGTCGATTTCCATCAAAAGATCCAGTTCATCCTCATCGACGCCCCGGTCTTTCAATTCCCGATACGTTCGCTCGATCTGCTCGTACACCGTCTGTTCCGGATCATGGTGCGGCGCGATCCCAAACAACTCGTCCGTTTCAGCGGGGTGAAAGACGTAGAAGCCCTCGTGGAGGTCGATCTTGTTCCGCCGGGATGTGCAGCAGTACAACCCTTCCTTGATATGCGGCGGAAGATCGGAACGGCGGATCCGCACCTTCTCTTTTTTCTTGGTGACATAGTCGGCAAAGGCCTTCGCGCACAGCAGCTGAATGTCGACCTTCAGCTGCCCCACATTGTTCGGGCAGCGATAATACAACAGCGCCCGAATGACCTCCGGCGAAACCAGAATCTCTTGTCCCAATCGGATGGCCTCTTCCTTAAAAAAGCTCAAAATGAGCCGGTAGCGCTCCTCGCCGCTCCGCTCCCTTAGGGGCGGAAGCTCGATCACCATGGGAATCCGCCGGGTGAAGGTTTTCAACAGGCTGGAGCCGGGATTTTCGGTTGTGGCGGCAATCAACAGCACCCGGGCGGTCCGCTCCGATTCCGTCTCGCCCAATCGCCGAAAACATCCCTTATCGATAAAGGTAAACAGCATCTCCTGCCCCTCCGCGGGAAGGCGATGCACCTCGTCCAGAAACAACATTCCGCCCCCCGCGATCTCCAGCAGTCCCCGCTGTTCCTGGGCGCCGGTAAACGCTCCCTTTTTCACCCCGAACAGCTGTCCCAGCAACAGCTGGGGGTTGTTCGCATAATCGGCGCAATTGAACGTGATAAAGGGGGCGTTTTCGGCCAGCTTCCTCACTTCCACCGCGTACCGGTGCAAACATTCCGCAAACATCGATTTGCCCACACCCGTTTCACCCAAAAGCAGCATGTGCATGCCCCTCGGCGGATACAGGATGGCCGCTTTCCCCTGTTCACAGGCCGCCCTTAAGCTGTCGCAGGTTTCCGCCAACCGGTCCAGGATGGTGGCAGCGGCGGAGGGGAACCGGCCCTCCCCGTCCGAGGGGGGCGCTGGGACCGAAAACCGTACGGGCCTTCCCGGCCGCTTTCGCACCTTTCCCTCCCGCCAAAGTTCGTTGAGATCTCTGCTGACGTTCGCCCGGTCCAGTCCCAACCGCTTCGCCAATTCGCCGGCGCTCATCCCTCCATGCATCCCCGCTTCCTTCAACTTTTCAAAGATTACGTCCTTTCGCTTCATGGCTTCACCCCTCCGATTTTCGTCCCATCCATCCCGCGGCTTCATGTATGTTCATTCCCCTTCGGAGCGGCGCCAACTTCCCGGATCTTGAGGCGCTTCCCCCATGAAAGTGGGCCGGCCACCGAGGGCGGCCGGTCGACTGCAGCCTGCAAAGCCCGAATGCCGTGACGAAAACGCCCCCGAATCC
>JAJYSD010000252.1 GCA_021793745.1 Bacillota bacterium | reverse complement strand
TTCCGATCTATGTCCGAAACCGGGAAGTATCGATGACGGGCAAGGAATTTGAGATCCTTCGCTTGTTGGCCCTGCATCCGGGTCAGGTGTTTTCCAGGGAACAAATCTACGAAAAAGTCTGGGGTTTCGGGGAAGGCAGCAGCGCCACGGTGACTGAGCACATCAAAAAAATCCGGGCAAAGCTGGCCGCCGTCGATCCCGGACTAAATCCCATCACCACCGTTTGGGGGATTGGATACCGTTGGGAAAAATGACCACCCCTCCGACCTTTCGCCATCAATTCATCCGCCTGGCCCTGTCCGTCATCCTGTGGAGCGCCCTGGCCTCCGCCCTGATCTGGCTCTTGCTCGCCCTGACAGCCCTGCCATTTTTTCGGCCCGCCAACTATTACGAAAAACAGGTGCCATCCATTGTCCAATTTGCGGAGGAGTCGGGTGCAAAGCTGCTCGATTCCGACAACCGCCCCCTGTTGGAAGGGAAAATCCCGGCCGAAGGCATCGCTTACCGGGTCCTGCCCCTGCGGGGAGGGAAAGGCTACGGAACCCTCCCCCCGCCGGAAAACCCGGAGCCGGAACAATGGATTCGAAAATTGAACACGGCGGAAACTCGGGACGGACAAATTTACCGGTATGTTCCCCTGATCGACAGACAGGGTCGCCTGGTGGGGATGCTGGTGCTCAGCTACCAAATCTCTTTCCTGAAGGCCAACGACTCTCCCCTGGCGGCGGCGGTTCTCGTTCTGGCGATGGCCACTCCCTTTATCACCCTCGGCTTCTTTACCTACTGGTTCGGCCGGCGCCTCGAAAAGCGGATCTCCCCGGCGATGGCCTCCTTGATGGAGGGGGCGACCCGGGTGGAGAGGGCGGACCTGGACTTCACCCTGGGCGAGGTGGGCGGAACCCGGGAGCTGGCCGCCCTGGGCAACGCCTTTGAAAAAATGCGCCAATCCCTCCGCACCTCCCTGGAGTCCCAGTGGCGGGCGGAACAGGGGCGGCGGGAGATGCTGGCCGCCCTGGCCCATGATCTGTTCACGCCGCTTACGATCATCCTCGGCCATGCCGAAAACCTCCTGAATCGGGAATCGCGGCGCGATGAGCACCGGTATCGTCCCGCCCGGGCCATCCACGCCAATGCCGAGCGGGCCATCCGGATCCTGGAGGAAATGCAGGAGGCCAATCGATTGGAACGGGCCGATTTTTCCCTTTCCCCCGCCCCCCTGGACATCCGCGCCTACCTGGAAGAAAAAAGGGAAGAGTACCTTTCCCTATGCCAGCGGAAGGGCATCCGATTGCATTTCAGCCTGGAGGATCTCCGCAGCCGTCCCGGACCGATGCGGGTGGACGGACTGCGCCTGTCGCAAATCCTGGACAACGTGGTCGCCAACGCCCTTCGGTACACCCCGTCCCGGGGCGAAATTCGCTGGCGCGTGCTCCTGGATGAGGAGGGTTTGGACATGGAGATCACCGACACGGGTCCGGGCCTTTCCGAAAAGGATCTGCGCCACCTCTTCCAACCCTTTTACCGGGGAGACCCGGCGCGGGAAACCGGCGCGGGACATACCGGACTGGGGATGTATATCGCCAAGGCCCTGGCGGAGAAACACGGCGGATGGATCGCCGCGGGCAATGCCCCCGAGGGAGGAGCGCAAATCCGCTTCCGCATCGCCGAGCTGTAAAGGTGGACCGCCAAAAAGCGGATGCCCGCAGGAGGGCATCCCCGCAAACCCCTTTCACTCGTACAAGTCGTACATGTTGACCGGTATATTCCGCCTCCAACCTCGCACTTCCCCTCCGCCCTGTTCCTGGAGGATGGCCAGACCGACGAGTGGAATCTGCGCCGGATGGTTGGCCAGCTCCCCCAGCCAACGCACGGGGTCTTCGGGCGGAAATCCCCTTGATCCGGGCACCATTTCAGGGTACCCGGTCCCCCATTCGCTCCCGCAATGCATCCGCTCTCCTCAAGGTCCTTTTGCGGCACTTCCCGCAGGAAGCGCCTTCCCCCCTCCGATTTGAACGTGTGTTCGTTTACTCATTCGACCGTTTCCGAGCGATTCCTCCCCTTTTTGTCCAGGTGGAGCTTGCCGGGGATTGGTGTTATAGTTAGGGTCGCACCCCCATTATCACCCACGGCGGGAGGGATCAAACCGTGCATGTCCGTTTCCAGACCCCTCACCAGTACGTCTTTATCCATGAAAACGTGAAACACCTGCTGCTGATCTGGTCCAAAGAGTCCAAAAAACAACTGTTTGTGGCGGAAGAAGAGGAAAGCACCCTGGTGCTCCGCTACCCGGGGGAAACCTATACCGAAACCGTCCTGGAACAGGTGGAACCCGTCTTCTTTCTCGATCTGGAGGGCGGTGTGGAAGCGATCCTGGGCGCCACCTTCTATCATCGGGGGCGTCTTATCGGCATGTATTACGACAAAAAACAGCCTTCGGGTCCCCCCTATTTCTTCGAAATCGAAGGCGGAGCCCCCTTGGAAATTCCCGACGAGGAATACCAGGAGGTCGTGCAGACCTTTGCGGAGGAGTTTCCCGAATATGTTTCGGAGGGGCCGGAAAAGTGAATTTGTGAAGCGGCGGACCCGTCATATTCCGGCGATTCCGGGGGATACTGCAAAAAAAGCGCAGCTAAAGGAGAGTCCGCCATGAAGAAACGAAGGGAGAAAGCAGTCCGTCCCCCCGGCAACGAAGGCCAAAGCGCCAACCGACAGCCGGAGGCCGCCCGGGACCCGAGACCCGGACGCGGCGACAAAAAATTGGACGGCCCCAACATCCCGTCCACCTGATCGGAAACGACAAAAAAGAGGCGGATGTTTTTCATCCGCCTCGAACCGCTTATTGGGAAGTTATTGCCACAATTTTCTCCTCGCCCTGCCGGGCCTCGGACTTCTTCAGCTCCACCCTTTGTCCTTCCTGTAAGTTGGTGAACAGGACCGGGGTGATGGGGGAGGGCGCCTTGTCCCGGATCACGTCCAGATCCACTTCCATCAACTTTTGACCCGGCTTGACCGCATCCCCTTCAGCGATAAAGGACTTGAAACCCTCTCCCTGCAAGTTGACGGTATCGATCCCGATGTGAATCAGAATTTCCCGCCCGCCTTTGGAGCGGATGCCGATGGCGTGTTTGGTGGGGAACACATTGACGATTTCCCCCTCAACGGGAGAGACGACGACCCCCTCCGCCGGATCGATTGCGAAACCGTCGCCCATCATCTTCTGGGAAAAAACCTGGTCCGGCACTTCGGTGATCGGGAGCAGTTTGCCGGTCATCGGAGAAACGAAGGTTTCTTCCTCTCCGGTGGAGGGTCTTTCGGGGGGCTGCGCCGATGCCGATTCCCTCGTCTCCCCTTCCACCGATCCATTTTTGATGAGACGTTGGAGTTTGCCAAGTGCCTGTTTAAACATCTTCCGACCCTTCCATTCCTTGTTCGTGATTTCGACTACCCATTTAGTATCTTCGATTAAAGGATATTTTTCAACACCTGGGTCAGCACTTGGGCGGAATGATGCAATTTCTTCCGTTCCTCCTCGGACAAGTTCAGATCCATCACTTCGCGAACGCCGGATCGATTCACCACCGCCGGTACCCCGATAAAGATGTCCTCCAGTCCGTACTCCCCGTTGAGCAGGGTGGAAACGGTCAGAACC
>JAJYSD010000251.1 GCA_021793745.1 Bacillota bacterium | reverse complement strand
CCGATCTATGAGGACCGTTCCTTCACCTTCATCACCAAAACGCCGCCGGCGGCCGTTCTGCTGAAGAAGGCGGCCGGGATCGAGAAGGGGTCGGGTGAAGCGAACAAGAACAAAGTGGGCACCGTCAAGCGGAGCAAGCTGCGGGAAATCGCCGAAATCAAAATGCCCGACCTGAACGCCGCCGATGTGGAAGCGGCGATGCGCATCGTGGAGGGAACCGCCCGCAGCATGGGGATCGAGATCGAAGACTGACCCCATCGCTCCCCGGGACGAGTTCGTCGGAATCCGACAAGCGAGCGTGACGATTGCCGCCACGGGCAGTCTGCGCGCATGTGGGAGGAATTTCCGTTACGACCACGAAAGGAGGATGAACCGTGGCGAAACATGGTAAAAAGTACTTGGAAGCAGTGAAACGGGTGGACCGGGATAAAACCTACGAGCCCCGGGAAGCTCTGGAACTGGTCAAACAGATCGCACCGGCCAAGTTTGACGAGACGGTGGAAGTGGCCTTCCGCTTGGGTATCGATACCAAACGGGCCGATCAACAGGTGCGCGGCGCCGTCGTCCTGCCCCACGGAACGGGAAAGACGAAACGGGTTTTGGTGTTCGCCAAGGGTGAAAAGGCCAAGGAGGCGGAACAAGCCGGAGCCGATTTTGTCGGCGATGAGGATTTGATCAACAAGGTCAGCCAGGGTTGGCTCGATTTTGACGTGGTGGTAGCCACCCCCGACATGATGGGTCAAGTGGGGAAACTGGGTCGAATCCTGGGTCCAAAAGGGATGATGCCCAACCCGAAAACGGGTACCGTCACCTTTGAGGTGTCCAAGGCCGTGCAGGAAATCAAGGCGGGGAAAGTGGAGTATCGCGCCGACAAGGCCGGTATCGTCCACGTTCCGATCGGCAAGGTTTCCTTCGACACCGACAAACTGGTGGAAAACCTGCAAGCCCTGTCTGAAGCCCTGATCAAGGCAAAGCCCGCTGCTGCAAAGGGAACCTACATGCGCAGCGTCACCGTATCTTCCACCATGGGTCCCGGCGTGCGGATCAGTCCGTCCTCATTCCTGGGTCGCTGATGGCTCGTTGCGGTTGACGCGTCCCGCTGGGATGAGGTATGGTTATAGGGTAACAATCGAACATGAAAAAAGCCGTAGACAGCAGGTGCGCACCCAGCGCTTAATATCCTGCCGAGGCGGGTGACAACGTTCCACGAGAGGATCGCTGTGCGTTTTCCCGGCCTTCGTATGTCTACGAAGGTTTTTTTCATTGGTTTCAACCAAGGAGGTGGTTCCATGTCCAAGGCCCTGGAGAAGAAGAAACAGGTGGTTGCCGAAATCGCTGAGAAGCTGAAAAACAGCAAGAGCACCGTGTTGACCGATTACCGCGGCCTCAGCGTTTCGGAAATGAACGAGCTCCGCAAGCAACTCCGCGAAGCCGGGGTGGAGTATAAAGTACTGAAAAACACCCTGACCCGCCGTGCCACCGCGGAGACGGGTCTGAGCGAGTTGGACCAACACCTGACGGGGCCGACGGCGATCGCCTTCAGCGAGGAGGATGTCGTCGCTCCGGCCAAGATCCTGCATCAATTCTCCAAGGATCATGAAGCCCTGGAGATCAAGGGCGGGGTCGTTGAAGGACGGGTGGTGGGCTTTGACGAGATCAAGGAGCTGGCCACCCTGCCGTCCCGCGAGGGGCTTTTGTCCATGCTTTTGAGCGTGCTGCAGGCGCCGATGCGCAACTTTGCGCTGGCGGTCAAGGCGGTGGCCGACAAGGAGAACGGCGAGGGCGAAGCCCAGGAAGCTTGAGGGGTGGATGTCGCCGGAGAGGACGGCGGTTCCGTCTGCGGGCGGGCTGGTCCTCAAAAGCAGCGTGATCTTCCGATACTGACACGAGGAGGTTATACAGGATGACGAAGGAAGAAATTATTGAAGCCATCAAAGGGATGAGCGTTCTCGAGCTGAACGATCTGGTGAAAGCGATCGAAGAGGAGTTCGGCGTGACGGCGGCGGCGCCGGTGGCGGTGGCTGCTCCGGGAGCCGAGGCCGAAGCGGCGGAAGAAAAGACCGAATTCGACGTGATCCTGACCAGCCCCGGCGGCTCCAAAATCAATGTGATCAAAGTGGTGCGCTCCATCACCGGATTGGGGCTGAAAGATGCGAAGGCCCTGGTGGACGAAGCTCCGAAACCGGTCAAAGAAGGGGTTTCCAAGGAAGAAGCCGAAGAGATCAAGTCTCAGCTGGAAGAAGCCGGTGCTACCGTCGAATTGAAGTGACCCACCGGCCGACCCGCCGGCGACAGCCGGAGGGTTGCTTTTATCCGGGGAATTCGGGAGATGCGGGGGAAGGCGCGGGGATATGAGGGGAGTGAACATCGGTGGCCGACCGGTGGGAACACTACTTCACGTCTCGGCCGGAAAATGCCGGGGAAGAGCGGGAAATTACCGCTCACCTCAAGGGGTTTGAGTTTCGCTTTTGGACCGATGCCGGGGTTTTTTCAAAACAGGGAATCGACTTCGGAACCCGCCTGTTGATAGAGACGGTTCAGTTGCCCGAAACGGGGGAGATCCTGGATCTCGGATGCGGTTACGGTCCCGTGGGGATCGCCTGCGCAAAGGTAGCCCCCTCCTGCCGGGTGACCATGGTGGACGTGAACCGGCGAGCCCTTCAGCTCGCGGAAAGGAACGCGCGCATCAACGGGGTGGGCCGCCGAGTGACGGTTCTGGAGAGCGATGGACTGGATGCCCTCTCGGGTCGCTCCTTTGATGCGGTCCTGACCAATCCGCCGATCCGGGCCGGCAAGGCGGTGGTTTACCGCCTGTTCGCCGAGGCGGCGGAGCATCTCAATCCCGGGGGAACCCTGTGGGTGGTGATCCGCAAAAAGCAGGGAGCCGAGTCTGCCAAGCGAGAGTTGGAACGGCGCTTCCAAAGCGTCCATCGCGTGGAGCAGAAAAAGGGTTATTGGATTTTGAGGGCGGACCGGTGAGGCCCCTGCCCGCGGAGAAGTGGTTGACATAAAAATATGGTTGTGATAACGTTATAAAATGCCAACTAATGTGCAGGTGGATTGTACCTTTTTTCCTTCTAAACCAATTCCATTCCGGTGCGGGAATAAGCTGCACCGGGATTGGTTAACATAAGTAAATAGGCTGTTTCAGGTGGGAAAATGCGGTAATTGGCCCGTTTTCTTTTTTTGACGGGAAGACGCGCAATCGGGTACGAGGGGGGAGCTTTTTTGGCAGGCAAAATGGTCCGGTACGGCCGGCGCATGCGGCGGAGCTATTCGAGGATCAATGAAGTGCTGGAATTGCCCAACCTGATCGAGATCCAGCAGAAATCGTACCAGTGGTTTCTGGAAGAGGGATTGCGCGAGATGTTCCAGGATATCTCGCCGATCGAGGACTTTACCGGCAACCTGGTCCTGGAGTTTATCGATTACAGCTTGGGAGAACCGAAGTATACGGTGGAGGAGGCCAAGGAGCGGGATGTCACCTATGCGGCGCCGCTCCGGGTGAAGGTCCGTCTCATCAACAAGGAGACGGGCGAGGTAAAAGAGCAAGAGGTGTTTATGGGCGATTTCCCGCTGATGACGGAGACGGGCACCTTTATCATCAACGGTGCCGAGCGGGTGATCGTCAGCCAGCTGGTTCGCTCTCCCAGCGTCTATTACAGCATGAAGATCGACAAAAACGGAAAGCCGATGTACACGGCGACCGTGAT
>JAJYSD010000250.1 GCA_021793745.1 Bacillota bacterium | reverse complement strand
TGTCCACCCCGCCGAAGGTCTCCTTGGCCGCAGCCACCACCCGCTCCACATCCTCCGGGCGGGTGACGTCACAGGGGAGGGCCAGGGCCTCTCCCCCCTTTTGTTCGATCGATTCCTTCACCTGCCGGCAGGCCTCCACTTTGCGGGAACAGATCACCACGCGGGCGCCGGCGTCCGCCAGGGCCTCCGCCATGTACTGCCCCAGACCGCGGCCGCCCCCGGTGACGATGGCCGTCCTGCCGTCCAGGCGGAACAGATCGAGTGCGCTCATCCACCGCTCCTCCCCTCTACGCCGGGCTCATCCCCGCTTTTTTTTCAGGGAATCGACGATTCCCAGGGCGGATACGAAGAGATCCATTTTCAGCTGCCGGTACACGGGGTGGTCCTCCGGAACCTTCCGCCCCCTCAGATGGTCCCGCACCTGTTCCATCAGGCGCTCCTCGATCTCGGAAGGACCCCCGCCTTCGGCAAAGACCGACGTTCCGGTCCGGACAAACCGATCCAGCCAACCGAGCACTTCCTCGTAGATGGCCTCCGGCTGCTCTCCCATGCCGAAGTGACCAAAGAAGATGCGTTCCGCGTTCATCTTTCGGAACCGCTCGATGGAGTGGCGCATGGCCTCCGGATCAAACTGGTTGGGCGACGTGACGGGCAGATGGAGCACAAAGCCGCAGTCCTCCAGCTCATGGTACCGAATGCCCGCGGTATCGCCGGTGAACAGCCCCCTGCTCACCGGATCGTAGATGCTGAAATGGTGAGCCGCGTGTCCCGGCGAATCCAGGAAGGTGAGGGTGCACTCCGGTCCGATCTTCAGCGTATCGCCTTCCCCTTTGACGAGGAGGCGATCCTCCGGAATGGGGACAATCGGATCAAAAAGGGGATCAAACTGGTCTTGATAGATGGCCCTGGCTCCCGCGATGAGCCGCGAAGGATCCGCCAGATGGCGGGCTCCCCGGGGATGAACCACCACCCGGGCCTGGGGACAGCTCTGGAGCAGAAGCCCCGCTCCACCGGCGTGATCCAGATGGATATGGGTGACGATCACGTACCGGACATCGGCGGGGTCCAGGCCCAATTCCTCCAGCCCCTTCAAGATCCGGGGAACCGAGGGACTCGGACCGGTATCCACCAATGTCAGCGCCTCCTCCCGGAGGACGTATGTCCCGGTCCTCCCCGGAACCCCCCAATCGAAGCCGTCAATCAACACAATTCGATGTCCTAAATCCACAGGCGGCCGCGTTTCCATCTTTCCAACTCCTTCTGTTATATGATCCTTTCTCCGACGGAACCGATGACCGAATTGCGATCCCGCAGCGCACCACCGGCGACAAACCCTCGAATCAATCCCGGCAGACGAGGAACTCCACCCGGCCGGAGGCCACCGTTTCCCCCTTCTGATTCCGGGCGAACACATCAAAGGAATAGAGGTCCCCCCGGTCGGAGGCTTCCACGCCCTGCACCCTTCCCCCGACCGTCAGCACATCCCCGACAAACACCATGCCGGTGAAACGGGTTTGAAACCTTTGGATAAACCCGTGCCCAAAGTAGGGGGAAAACAGGCGACCCATCACCGCCATCGTCAGCATGCCGTGGGCGATCACCCCGGGAAGCCCCGCCCGGGCCGCCGCCTCGTCGATGGTGTGGATCGGATTGAAATCTCCGGAAGCCCCGGCATATTTGATCAGATCCAGACGCGTCACCGGCGGCAGGGTGATGGAAGGGAGTTCTTCTCCAGCTTTCCAAACCGGTGCCTTGGTCGTCATTCTGTCCACTCCTTCAAAACCGTTTCGGTGACGATGATCACATCCCTCGTTTTAAAAAGGGTTTCCCCCTTCCGATCCTCCCCCACCCGGGAAAATACCAGAAAGGTGAGCCGGCCCCGGCTTCCCTTCTTTTCGTACATATCCTGAAACACCCGGTAACAGTGGATCTCCTCCCCGACAAAGAGCGGCCGCACGTAGTCAAACCGCTGCTCACCGTGAATCAGGCCGCTCTCCGGGAGGCGCAGTCCTTCAATCGTCCCGTAATCGAAGGTCTGGGGAAAGGTGGGAGGAGCGATCAGCCGTCTGTAGCGACTTTTTTTGGCCACCTCTTCATCCAGGTACAGGGGATTCAGATCGCCGATCGCCTCCGCAAATTTCCGAACAGCTCCCCGTTCCACCCAATTGATCACCGGTCTCGAGCGACTGCCAACCAGGGATTGCCACATCGACTCCCATCCACCTCCTCAATCTTTCGGGCCGCCGGCCACGTAGAGCACCTGGCCGTTGACGAAGGAAGCCTCTTCCGACGCGAAGAACAACAGCGCCGCCGCAATATCCTCCGGCTGGCCGATCCGACCCACGGGGATCTGCTTTGCAACCTCCTCGACAAACTGGTCGAAGTCTAAGCCGATCCGCGCCGCCGTGGCCCGGGTCATCTCCGTCTCGACAAATCCGGGAGCGACGGCGTTCACCGTGATTCCAAATTTCCCCAACTCGATGGCCAGGGTTTTGGTAAAGCCCTGCAGCCCCGCCTTGGCCGCCGAGTAATTGGCCTGTCCCCGGTTTCCGAGGGCCGACGTGGAGGAGATGTTGATGATCCGACCGTACTTTTGCTCCACCATCACCTTCTGGGCGGCCCGGCTGCAGTAGAAGGCCCCCTTTAAGTGGACATCCATCACCGTCTGCCAATCCTCGTCGGTCATTTTGAACAACAGGTTGTCGCGGATGACGCCGGCATTGTTCACCAGGATGTCGAGCCGGCCGCAGCGCCGGACGATCTCCTCCACCGCCGATTCGACCATCGCGCGATCCGTCACGTCGACGCGGAGGCCGAACACCTCCAGCCCCTCGCCCCGCAGGGATTCCTCCGCACGGCGGATTCCCTCTTCGTCGATATCGGCGATGCACACCCGCGCTCCTTCCTGGGCAAAGCGGCGGGCCGCCGCGAAGCCGATCCCCCGGCTCGCACCCGTGATCATCGCTACTCGATTATCCAGTCGTCCCATCATTGACCCTCCTCAAAAGCGGATAAGATGATAGCCCGGCGAACGCCGGAGAAAAAGGCGTTTTCGGTTGATGGGCGAAGGTGTTCGCACCCCTCCTCAAATCCCTGTGATTCATGGGGGTGACGGCCGAACATCCGGCAGCGCATCCCGGCGTCACAGCCTCCCCCGCCGGGCCCATTCGGCGGCGTGCTGAATCAGATAGCGTGCCCGTTTACCGAAGGAAGCGAAGCGCTCATCCTTCGTCTGTCCCCGTTTCCACCGGAAGTAGATTTGCTGGAGGATCACCGCCAGCTTAAAGTAGGCGAAGGTCATATAAAAATGCATGGAGGAAAGATCCCGCCCGCTCAGCTGCGCATAGAGCTGCATCATTTCCTCGCGGGTCATGAAACCGGGAAAGGTCGTCACCGTCGGCAACAGGGTCTTCATCGCCTCCGGATCCTCCCCTTCCACCCAGTAGGAAAGGGAAACGGCCAGATCGAAGAGGGGATCCCCCACCGTGGTCATCTCCCAGTCCAATACCGCAACCACCGTTGACAAGTCCTCCGGATCGAACAACATATTGTTCAGCTTGAAATCGTTGTGGATGATCGTCGGGGCGGGACTTTCCGGCACATGATCCTGAAACCACCGGGTGAGAAATTCCACCTGGGGAATATCCTCCGTCCGGGAACGGTGGTAACGGTCGATCCAACCCTTCACCTGCCTGCGGAGAAAGCCCTCCGGTCGACCGAAG
>JAJYSD010000249.1 GCA_021793745.1 Bacillota bacterium | reverse complement strand
TTCCGATCTAGGCACATTTGGCCGGCGCATTTTGCCGGGGTGGAAGCGGAGTATTGTCAGATCGAAAAACTGGCCAACCTGGACCAAATCCCCGTCGATCACGGTTTCTGGATTTCGTGTTTTCCCGTAAAAATTGCCGGGGCGAGCGGAGCCTGGTGTCGGGCGGTGGCCATCGTTCCGGAGCAAGCAGCGGGAGGGGAATCGGCGTGAAGCTCATGGCGTTTCAAGTTCCGGCTCCGGACGGGCCTGCAGCCCGGATCGGGGCCCTGGTGGACGGTGAACGGGTGGTGGATCTAACATCCGCCTGTTATGTTCATCTGCTCCGGGAGGGCCGTTGCGACCCCCGGGGAGCGGCCCGGATCGCCCGGGCGCTGGTCCCGCCCGACATGGTTGCCTTTATCGAGGGAGGGCAAAGGGCCTTGGACGCGGCGCGGGAAGCCCTCGACTGGGTTCGGGACCAGGAGGAATTGCCGGAGGAAATCCCGGTCATCCATCCGTTGGATTCCGTAAAACCGCTCCCTGCCGTTCCCCGGCCTCCGCTGCTCCGGGATTTCATGGCCTTTGAGGAGCATGTCAAGGGGTCGATGAAGGCGATGGGCATGGCGGAAGTGCCGAAGATGTGGTATGAGTTTCCCGTATTTTACAAAGGGAATGCCCAGTCTCTGTCCGCCCACGGGGATGATGTCCTGTGGCCTTCCTACAGCCGGCTGTTGGACTTCGAATTGGAGATCGCCGCGATCATCGGTCGCAGGGGCACCGATATCCCGGAGGAGCGGGCCCGGGAGCACATCTTTGGCTACACGATTTTGAATGATTTCAGCGCCCGAGATATCCAGGGGCGGGAAATGAGCGTCGGTCTGGGGCCGGCGAAGGGGAAGGATTTTCGGACGGGAACGGTTCTGGGGCCGTGGATCGTGACGGCGGAGGAACTCCCCGACCCCTATAATCTGGCGATGAGGGTGCGGGTCAACGGGGAAGTGTGGTCCGAAGGGCATTCCGGCACCATCCATTGGCGTTTTGAGCAGATGATCGCCCATGCCTCGCGAAGCGAAACCCTGTACCCGGGCGAAGTTTTCGGCTCGGGCACCGTCGGCCGCGGCTGCGGGCTGGAGCTCGGACGCTGGTTGAAGCCCGGCGATGTGGTGGAGCTGGAAGTTGAGGGGATCGGCGTTCTCCGCAACCGGGTGGTGCGTCCTGACCGGTGAACATGAAGCTGTTGGCGAAGCTTACGAGCTGGAGGGGCTAGGTTGCCGAGTTTCCCCTGCAAAGGGTTTCGTAGGATCAGAATCAATCCGTGATTGATGGGCATAACTACCCGTTCAGGTTGCACAGAACTGAAGACAACCGTTCCTTTCACCTGGGTTTAGGAGGGAGCAGTGTTGCAAGGGGGGTCATCCGATCGTTTCCAATGAGGATCCTCCATCCGCCCGGCGCAATCCGGGCCGTCCGTTCTCCACCACAAAGGTGGCCCGGGTGGAGATCGGCGCATCGGGGCGGGACACGTAAGGGAGAACCCGGTAGTCGGTGCGCCAGGTGTCGGGGGTCACGGTGCACCGCACGTATCCCCGCTGCCCGTTAAAAAATTTGATATGGGGATTTTCATCCAGGATCCGTTTGATGTCGCTCCGGGTGTCGAAGCCGTCGCCGTCGGATGTGATCGAGGTGCCGACAAATTCGACGCCGATGGTGGGCGAGTCCGGGCGGTCGAAATCGGCTTTGATCTCGTTGGCCCAGTTGGAGTGTACGTCCCCTGTAAGCACTACCAGGTTGGAGATGTCCTTGTCGGTGACGAATTTCAGGATGCGGTCCCGGCTGGCCGGGTAACCGTCCCATGAATCCATGCTCAACAGCTCGCCGGAACCGATGCGGACATCCTTCTTCGCGAAGAAAACCTGTTGGGCGATGACATTCCAGCGGGCCTTCGATTGTTCCAGGCCCCGCAACAACCAGCGCTCCTGTTCATCGCCGAGCAAGCTCCGGTTCGGATCGGCGGATTCCCGGCTCGGCGGCTTCCAGCCGTCGCCGTTGGCCTGATCATCCCGATACTGGCGCGTGTCGAGAAGGTGGAGGTCGACCAGGTTTCCGTAGTGAAAACGTCGGTACAGCTGCAAGGAGGCTTGCCGGGGCATGGAGCGGCTCCGGAGGGGCATGTGCTCATAGTAGGCCCGGTAGGCGGCGGCCCGCCGGCGGATGAACTGAGACCGGGGCTCTCCCTTTTCGGCGATTTCGCCGGCATAATTGTTTTCCACTTCGTGATCATCCCAAACCACCACCCAGGGGAAGGCGGCGTGGGCCCTCTGGAGATGGGGATCGCTTTTGTACAATGCGTGACGATTCCGGTAATCCTCGAGGGTCCGGGGTTGTCGGCCGTTGTGGGACCGTACGCTTCCGGAGGAGACGCGATATTGGCCGGGTTCGTGCTCGTAAATGTAGTCTCCCAGATGGATGACCAGGTCAAGGTCTTCTTCGGCCATGCGCTGATAGGCCGTGTAATATCCGTGTTCGTAGTGCTGACAGGAGGCGAAGGCAAAGGTCATGGCCGATACGGCGGCGTCCGGGGCCGGTAGGGTTTTGGTCCGGCCGACGGGGCTCAGTTCGGAACCGGCTTTAAAACGATAATAATAGGGGCGGTCGGGCTTCAGACCCGACACCTCCACATGGACGGAGTGGGCGAGGTCAGCCCGGGCATAGGCGGTCCCGCTTTGGATGACGCGGCGAAAGCGGTCATCGGCGGCCACTTCCCAACGGACGGGGATGTCGCGGGGAGGCATTCCCCCGCCGTTCAACGGATCCGGGGCCAATCGGGTCCACAAGACGACGCTGTCCGAAAGGGGGTCCCCCGAGGCGACCCCAAGGGTAAAGGGATAGGAGGAGAACTTGGGTGCCGCATCGATGCGGACGGGTCTCAGCAGGGCATTGGAGAGGGTGAGGCTGAGGGAAAGGGCGGTAATTCGGCCCATCTCCTGCAAAAAGCTGCGCCGATCCATCCGGTTGGAAAGAAAATCGGAATCGAGCCATTTATCCAGAAAAGGTTTGTCCTTGTCCATCATCTCATCCCCTCTTGATCCGGCCGCGGATTGGCATTGACATTTCCGCTTTATGGTTTCACAGACTTAATATGGGTAACTGGAGCGGGGTTTATGTGGTCTGGATCAAAGGGGCACCTCTTTCCCGGAACCCTGAGCGCCCGACCTTCCGACGAAAAAGGTTCGTCGAAGTCTTTCGGTGAGAAAGACCTGTTTGTTTCTGGGATGTTTTTTTTATATACTTTGAATAACCTCATTGGCCTCCGGAAGGTGTGAGATGGTATGGAAAACAAGAAAGGAGAGCTTTCGGAAGAACTGATTTTGGATATCGAGCATCTGCTGCGGGAGATGAGTGTGCTCATCAAACGAAAGGGACGGGATATCCTGAATCATTTTCCGATCACCCCGCCCCAGTTTACGGCCCTGTTGTGGTTGAATCAGGAGGGAGATATGACCATCGGGGAATTGAGCCAGAAGATGTATCTGGCGTGCAGCACCATGACCGATTTGATCGATCGCATGGAAAAGAATGGGGTTGTGGAGCGGGTGCGGGACGCAAGGGACCGGCGGGTGGTCCGCGTCCACATGCTGGAACGGGGAAAGCGGATTATCCGGGATGTGATGAAGGCGAGGCAAGCGTATCTGGCGGAGATTTTGTCCACCTTTTCTCCGGAGGAAGTGGAGTCGAGATCGGAA
>JAJYSD010000248.1 GCA_021793745.1 Bacillota bacterium | reverse complement strand
CCGCAAAGGCATCCAAAACCGCCTCTTTTCCGGAGGTGATCAATAGACCGTGCATCCCGAGCCTTTCCGCAGCCCTCACCGTGACCACATCGCCGATCACCACCTGGACCCCTTGCCTTCGGAGGGATCCGAGCTGCTCCTCCACCTCGGAAGAATGCCGGAGGGTGACGGTGCGCACGGACAGATTGAGCAAATCACAAACCACCGCCGCACCCCGGGAAATGTTGGGAAATCCGACAATCGCCACCTCTCCCCGATAATCCTTTAAGAGCGTGAGAACCCGAAGCATGTCATACCCCGAAACCGGTATTTCGGCGACGGGGATGGACACCGCTTCCCGGATGAGGGAGGCGGTTCCGCCCCGACTGATCACCAGCTCGTAGCCCTCTTTCTCCGCCCGCCTGGCGATATCCACCCCTTCTTCCAGATCGCCCTGCTCCGCAACCAGATCCAGTTCCGGGTCTTCCTCCGCCAGCTCCTCCATCAACCTCTTCAAACCCGCATAGGGAGCGATCCCGATCGCCTTGATCCTCATGGCCATCCCTCGCTGTTGCAAAATCAAACACCTATATACTTACCACAACTTCCGAATCCGGACAAGGGGAATGCCAGGACTTCAGCTCAATAACCGCTTTACTCTGCGGACATGGGACGGCGTCCCGGTGATGATCAGACGATCGCCCACCTGCACCTCCGTATCTCCCTGCGGGAAAATCACTTCTCCGTTGCGATACACCCGGATGACCAAGGTATCTCCCGGGAAGGGAAGATCCCGGATCCGCCGGCTGTGAAAGCGGTGGTTGTACAAGGGAACCTCCCGCAAATAGGCCTCCTTTTCGGAAGCGAGCCGAACCAACGACGGATACTCGATCAGGGAGCGAAGGAGCGTCTTATTGGCAAAAAAGGTGGAAATGAGCTGAATGCGGGTTCCCTCGGGAAGGTTTACTTCCCTCTTGTTTTCCACCCGGGCGATGATCCGTTCCACCCCCCGTTGATCCGCCTCCTTGGCCAGCTGAAAGTTTTTCCGGTCGTCCGCCGTAAACAGGACAACGATGTCGCTGTCAAAGACCCCGTGGGCCTCCAGATGCTCCCGGTCCACCTCCGGCAACTGCTGGATGGTGAAGGGGCGGTGATTCATGATCTCCAGGTTGGACTTATCGGAACCGTACAACGTAACCTCATACTGTCCCTGGGCCAGATCTTGAGCCAAGGCCAGGGTGACCGCATTGATCCCCACCAGGGAGACCTTCGCAGACCGCTCTTCCTCCTGATCCGGTATCATCCGCTGGAAGAGCACGGGAGACAACAGGGTTCCCGTCACGGCGGCCAAAACCAACGCGGTATTCATGGTATGATCGATAATCCCCATTTCCAAGCCGACCTTCGCTGCGGCGATGACCAGGCTCAAGGTGCAACTGAGCAGCAGGCCGGAAGCGATCGATTGCTTCCAGGAAAACCACCTCTTGAAAATGGGCACCACCATGAGCCGCGACACGTAAAAGGCCAGGAGCAACAAAGGCAACATGACCATGGCCTGTCGATCCTGAATCAAGGCGACCAGATCCAACTCGGCCCCCACCATCACGAAAAAGATGGGGATCAAGAATCCGTACCCGAAGGCGTTCAACTGTTGCACAAAAGCCTTCTCGGGAGACATCAGGGACAGGATCACGCCGGCGAGAAAGGCACCCAAAATATTTTCCGCTCCGACCCCCTCCGAGACCGCCACGAAAAACAGAATCAGTGCAAAGACGCCCCGGGTGCCGATGGAGATGGTCTCCCTTCGGATATTGTCCGTGATCCGACGGGCCCGAAACAGGCGAATCAGGCGGTAAACGACGAAAAAGGCGACAAATAGCAGCAGCAGCCACAAGGTGTTGAAGGCCCCTTCCTCGGAGCGGCGCAGGGAAACATAGACCGCCAGCAACAGCATGGTGCAAAAATCGGCGATGACGGCGGTCAGCAAAATGGATTGCCCGATGGGAACCTGAAGGAGCCCCTTGTCCTTTAGCACCGGCAACGTGATGCTGACGGAAATCGTGGAGATGATCAGGGTCATAAAAAAGATGTCCTTTGTATATCCCAATAAGCTGATGATCCATGACAAGGCTAAAGAGATCAGCAGAATGCCGAGATAGCTGAGGACGCTGATGATCAGCGGGTTTCCGTTTTTGTCGGACTGCTTCCGACTTTTCTGGATCAAATCGAAGTCGATCTCCAACCCGCTCAAAAACATCAGATAGATGATCCCCAGCATGGACAGGAGTTCCAGCAGCTTGTCCTCTTGAATCAGTTGAAAGCCGCTTTTTCCCAACACCATTCCCAGGATGATTTCCGCCACCACGACGGGGATCCATTTCAACTTCAACCGGTGTAGCACGATCGGAACAAAAAAAGAAGCGAGAACCACGATCATGAGGGACGTAACCGAGTGATGTTCTTCCATAATCTCCTCCAGCAATCAGAAGTTTTACCGGCAAATAATTTACATATATCCTTTGCGTGAACCAATAAAACATACTTTTTTTCGGGGTGCAAACTGAAAAAGCTTCCAAGGGGAATGCGCGGAAAACGCGGCAAAAAAATCCCCTCCCCGCAGGAATCTGCAGGAAGGGGATTGGTTCACTGCGATCAGACGGACCGGACCGCACTCAGAATACTTCCGACACGAGCTTGGCCTGGGTGAAGAGAAGGAGGTAATCGTAGCCGCCGGCCTTGGAGTCGGTGCCGGACATGTTGAATCCCCCGAAGGGATGGACCCCCACCAGGGCGCCGGTGCACTTGCGGTTGAAGTACAGGTTGCCTACGTGGAATTCCATCCGCGCTTTTTCGAGGTTGGCACGGTTTCGGCTGATCACCGATCCCGTAAGGCCATATTCCGTATTGTTGGCAATCCGGATGGCATCATCGAAATCCTTGGCTTTGATGAACGCCAGCACCGGGCCGAAAATCTCCTCCTGGGCAATCCGGGCATCGGGGGAAACGTCGGCGAAAACGGTCGGTTGGATGAAATAACCGTTTCCGTCCGCCTTGCCGCCTCCGGCCACCAGGCGGCCTTCTTTTTTGCCGATCTCGATGTAGTCGAGGATTTTCCGGTAGGCGTTCTCATCGATCACCGGACCCATATCGATGCCGAAGGTTTTGGCCTCGGCCACCTTCAGCTGTTTCGTCTTGGCGACCACCTTGTTCAACACCTCATCATACACGTCCTCGAGGACAATCGCCCGGGAGCAGGCGGAGCACTTCTGTCCCGAGAAGCCGAAGGCCGATGTGACAATGGTCTGGGCGGCCAAATCCAGATCCGCATCCTTGTCGACCACGATCGAATCCTTACCGCCCATCTCGGCGATGACCCGCTTGAGCCACTTTTGTCCGGGGGCCGTTTGGGCCGCCAGTTCATTGATCCGGAGTCCCACTTCCCGGGAGCCCGTAAAGGCGATGAACCGGGTCAAGGGGTGTTTCACCAGGTACTCGCCCACCTCCACTCCGGGTCCCGGCACAAAGTTGACCACCCCGTCCGGCAATCCGGCATCCTGCAGAATTTCCATAAACTTGGCGGCGATGACCGCCGTGTTGCTTGCCGGCTTCAGAACCACCGTGTTCCCGGCCACCAGCGAAGCGGTGGTCACCCCCACCCCGATCGCCAAATGGACGAGGTACGGATTTTTCCACCCACTGGCGTCCTTCTTCCAGTAAATCAATGTGTTATCCTCCCCGTGAATGCGTG
>JAJYSD010000247.1 GCA_021793745.1 Bacillota bacterium | reverse complement strand
TGCTGCACGCCCGCCCGGAAGACGGGGTGCGCGAGGTGTGCATGAGTCTGCTCACGCTGAATCCCGGCGTCCCCTTCGGCCATTCGCAGAACGATCCCGTCGATGTGGCCATCACCTTCGGCACCACCGATAACGAATCCCACGTTTACGCCCTGTCCCAACTTATGGAACTGTTGTCCCATCCGCCCAGTTTGCAACGTCTGCGCAAGGCGACCCAGCCGGAGGAAGTGATCGAGATTATTCGTCCATTTGTACGAAAAGGAGGAGAAAAGGAATGAAAAAGGTATTGGTCGTTTGCAGCAACGGTTTGGGAAGCAGCCTGATGCTGAAATCCAACATTCAAAAGGTGTGTCGGGAAAAGGGGATCGATGCGACGGTGGAACATTGCGATTTGGGCTCGGCGCCGTCCATGATCCAGGATTTTGATCTGGTCGTCACCTCCGAGGGGTTGGCGGGGGAATTGCAGGGATTTGGCGTTCCCGTTGTAACCGTTGTCAATTTTATCAGTCCTACAGAAGTGGAGGAGAAGGTTCTGAAACACCTTCAATGATCACCTTTGCAGGGGGTAGCTGCGATGCGGGGATTTCTCGGTTTTATCGTCAATGATATCCTGAGTCAACCGGCGGTGATCGCCGGCCTGATGGCCATGATCGGGCTGATCGCCCTTCGAAAACCCCTCCGCACCATCATCACCGGGACATTGAAGACGATCGTCGGGTTCCTCATTCTGGGCGTAGGAGCCGAAGCGATCGTCCAATCCCTGGATCCGCTGGGGGAGATTTTGAACCGGGGGTTCGGCATTCAGGGTTTGATCCCCAACAACGAAGCCATCGTGGGGGTGGCCGTCAAAACCCTGGGCCAGCAGACGGCGTTGATCATGAGCCTGGGCTTTCTGTTCAATCTCCTGTTTGCGCGCATCACGCCGTTCAAGTATGTGTTTTTGACGGGGCATCACGCGTTTTTCATGGCGTGCCTCCTTTCCGCCGTTTTGACGGCGGCGGACATTCGGGGAACGGCGGCGGTCCTGATCGGATCCGTCCTGCTGGGACTTTTGATGGTCGGCATTCCCGCCCTGGCTCAGCCGTTCATGCGCCGGGTCACCGGCGATGACAATCTGGCGATCGGCCATTTCGGCACCTTCGGGTATGTGTCCGCTGCTTTGATCGGCAAGTGGTTCGGCAATCCGGAAAAGTCCACCGAAGACTTGAAGGTTCCCCAAGGGCTGAGCTTTCTCCGGGATACGACCGTCTCCACCGCTTTGACGATGGTGCTGATCTATGTGATCGTGGCGTTGCTGGCGGGACCCGGCGTCACCGCCGAGGCGGCGGGGGAACAGCATTACCTGATGTTTGCGGTGATGCAGGGATTGATGTTTGCCGTCGGACTGTACGTCATTTTGGCCGGGGTTCGGATGATGCTGGCGGAAATCGTCCCCGCCTTCCAAGGGATCGCGGAGAAAATCGTTCCGGACGCCAAGCCGGCGCTGGACTGCCCCATCACCTTCAACTACGCCCCCACCGCCGTGATCGTCGGGTTCATCACCAGTTTTGCCGGCGGCCTGGTCGGGCTGGCGATCCTGGCGGCCCTTGGGGCACCGCTGATCATTCCCGGCTTGGTTCCCCATTTTTTCACCGGGGCGACGGCCGGGGTGTTTGGAAACGCCACCGGAGGACGCCGAGGGGCTGTATTGGGCGCCTTTGTCAACGGGCTCCTCATCAGTTTTTTGCCGGCCATGCTCCTGCCGGTTCTCGGGGATATCGGTTTTGAAAACACCACCTTCGGCGATACGGATTTCAGTGTCGTGGGTATCATCATCGGATATCTCGCCCTGTGGTTGCATTAACCTTTTCCCCCGCCGGAAGAGATCCGGCGGGGCACCGCGGGCGAGCCGGCGGCAGCCGCTGGCGTCCATTGATCAGGCCGGATTCGGTAAACGAATCCGGCCTGTTTTTTGCGGATCAATCGGGGAATCGCCGGCTGAAGTTTCAAGGCAAAGGCCAAACGGTTGCCGGTGCCCGGGGTAAGGGTCGCCGGAGTCGTCCACGGGATCAAAAAATTTTGATATTCGACAAAAATAGAGTGTATTTTTTCAATCGTTGTTCTATTATAAACTTGTAAGCGACTTTTTCGCTGCCGGGAATGGATTCCGATTGTCCTGCCGGAACCGTTGGGAGGGGAAATCGATGTCCGGGCGCAAAATCCTGTCCGTGTTGCTGGCGCTGGTGGTCGCATTCGGCACGGTTTTTCCGTCGGTGGAGGCGAAAAGGGATGATCTCCTGGACCGGAGCCTTTACCGCCTGGTGGAGGGGTTGAAGCAGGATCCCGCCACCCGGGGCATGGTGGTCGGCTATGAGGCGGTTTCGCTGGATCGCGGAGAGGTCATGGCTTCTCTCCGGGCGGAAAAAACGTTCGTGCCGGGGTCGGTTCTGCAGCTGCTGACGGGGGCGGCGGTCCTGGACGCGATGCCGGAGGGAATGCGGATCCCCACGGAAGTGTATGTGGATGGGGTTCTTGCATCCGGCGGAACGTTGAAGGGGGACATCATCCTCAAAGGGTACGGCGACCCTTCCCTCAACCGCCAACGGCTGGGGGATCTGGCCGAAGCGCTTCGGAAGAAGGGGATTCGCCGGGTGCGCGGCGATCTGGTGGTGGATGATGCGGTCTTTGACGACGAGAGGCTCGGAACGGGATGGATGTGGGATGATGAACCCTTTCCCTTCAGTGCACAGATCGGAGCCCTGTCCGTCGACGGCAATACGGTGACGGTGAGGGCCACCCCCGGCGCCTTGGGAAAGCCGCCCCGCATCCGGGTTTCACCGGTTCCGGAGTACGTCCGGGTGGTCAACCGGGCCAAGACGGTGGCCGGCGGCGGACAAGCCCTGACCATCGACCGGAAGCGGGCGACCAATGAATTGATCATCTCGGGGACGATCGGGAGGAATCACCCGGGAGTGAGTGTGCGAAGAACGGTGGAGGACCCGGCCCGCTTTGCGGGGGCCGTATTCCGGGAGTTGCTCAAACGGGAGGGGGTGAAGCTGGATCCGAAGTCGCGGATCGTGTCCGGGGAGGTCGGGCCCGGTGCCCGGCGGATCGGCCGGACCCTGTCGCCTGAGCTGGACGAGCTGCTTGGGCGAATGTTCCGGGAACGGGATCCCTTTTACGCTGAGATGTTGTTGAAACAGCTGGGGGTTTATGTGTCGGGAGAGGGCACCTTTGAGGCGGGCATCGGAGCGGTGGAGGATTTTTCCCGCCGAATCGGGATGGATCCCGGATTTGCCCAGGTGGATGGGTCGGGACTGTCCCGGATGAATGCGATCGCTCCAACCCATCTGGTTCAACTGCTCCGGGGGATGGAGGAGCATCCGGAAAAGGCCCGCTTTGATGAGCTGCTTTCCGCCGCCGGCATCCCGCATCCGGCGGGGGATCAGGGGACGCGATCCCGGAAGGGCGGCCTGCGGATCCTCCGGGGAGAGATGGACGGCGTGGCCGGGATGGCCGGGACGGTGGTCACGCGGGAAGGGGAGCGAATGGCCGTTGCGGTCCTGGTGAACGGGGTGAACGATCTGTCCGCCGCACGGGGGCTGCTGGATCAAATCCGGGATGTCCTGGCGGCTTATCCCGATCTCCCGGATCCCGGGGAAGGTCCGGAGGAGGCGACTTACCTCCTTTCCGAAGCGCTGGATCCGATCCTGGAAGAGGAGCCGTACCGGGGAGTGATCGCAGGGATCCTGGTAGAT
>JAJYSD010000246.1 GCA_021793745.1 Bacillota bacterium | reverse complement strand
GCCGATATCCCCCTTGCCCAGGGCTCCCAGCACCGCATCTGTCACCGCGTGAAGCAAGACATCCGCGTCGGAGTGGCCGATCAGTCCGCGGGAATGGGGAATTCGCACCCCTCCCAGAATCAGAGGACGCCCCTCCTGAAACCGGTGAACGTCAAAACCTTGTCCGACCCTTATCATCGCTGTTTCTCCTCATCGTCAAGATCGCATCGGCGACGACCAAGTCCTCCGGCGTCGTCAACTTGATATTGGCATAATCCCCGGGGACCACCCGGACATCCGCGCCCAGCTCCTCCACGAGCATCGCGTCATCCGTACCCATCAGCCCGACCTCCCGGGCGCGCCGGTGGGCATCCTCCAGCAGGGTGCGGCGAAAAGCCTGGGGGGTTTGGACGGCCAACAGCCGGCTGCGATCCAGCGTCTTTTCAACCACCCCCGCATCCCCCGCCACCTTCACCGTATCCTTCAGCGGAACGGCCAAGATGGCCGCTCCGTGCAGGCGGACGGCCTCCAGCAGGGCGTCGATCCGCTCGTGGGTGACAAAGGGGCGAACCGCGTCATGGACGAGCACCCATTCCGTGGAAAGAACCTCCAACCCCCGGAAAACGCTCTCCTGGCGTTCCGCCCCTCCGGGAACCACCTGCGTCACCTTGGATAAGCCTTGATGTCGCAACAGATCCCTCACCTGTTCCGTCTCCTGCGCAGCGGCGACAACCACGATCTCATCCACCTGCGGGTGGGTGTCAAAAACACGAAGGGTGTGCAGCAGTACCGGCTGTCCTCCGAGGGGCAAAAAAGGCTTGTTCACAGGAGCGCCCATCCGCTTCCCCCGGCCCGCCGCCGGAATGATGACACCGACGGTCACGATGGCTTGTCCCCTTTCACAAGTGCAGAGACGCCCGGCCGCCGGACAATGTCCGGCGCGGGCGAGCATATGCGTAAAGATGGCTGAAACTACAGGGGAATCCTAGCCGAATGCCCGATCCCCTGAACCGCCCCTTTGCCCAAGCGCCTGGACGTCAGCGCGGATTCAGAGGGCCTTTTCCAGCAGTTTCGGTTTGGCAAAGATCATTCTCCCCGCAGATGTTTGTAACACACTGGTGACCAGCACGTCAATCCGTTCCCCGATAAATTCGCGGCCGCCCTCGATGACGATCATCGTTCCGTCATCCAGATAAGCCACGCCTTGCCCGTGTTCCTTCCCGTCCTTGATCACCTGAACATTGATCTCTTCACCCGGAAGCACGACGGGCTTCACCGCGTTAGCCAGGTCGTTGATGTTGAGCACCTTGACCCCTTGCAGCTCACAAACCTTGTTCAGGTTGAAGTCGTTGGTGACCACCTTGCCCGAGAGCACCTTGGCCAGCTTCACCAGTTTGCTGTCCACCTCGTTGACTTCCTCGAAGTCCCCCTCATAGATGAGGACTTCCATCTTCAATTCCTTCTGGATTTTGTTCAGGATATCCAGACCGCGCCGCCCCCGGTTCCGCTTCAGCACATCGGAGGAATCGGCGATATGCTGCAGCTCCTCCAGGACGAAGCTGGGGATCACCAGCGTTCCCTCCAAAAAGCCCGTCCGGCAGATATCGGCGATCCGGCCATCGATGATGACGCTGGTGTCCAGGATCTTGTGATCCACATCCTTGGCCTCTTTTTTCTTATCCTTATCTTTGTTTTGGCGACCCATCGTAAAAATCGACATCAGCTCGTCTCGCTTTTTGTAACCCACCCGAAATCCGAGGTATCCCAAAAGTGCGGAAGCGATAATGGGCAGGACCGACGAGAGGCCTGGCAGGGGCAGCCGGGACAGGGAAGACTCGATGAGAAAAGCGACGATCAGGCCGAGGATTAATCCCAGCGCGCCGAAGAGGATGTCCACGGCGGGAATCTTCACCAACCGTTCCTCGCTCCACCGGATCCACCTGACAACGTTGCTGGAGAGCCAGATCGTGGCCACGTACAGGAGGACCGCCCCCAACAATGCTCCGATGTAGTGTGGCGCAGGCACTTCACCGAGTTGCAGGGGTGACTCGCGAAGCAGCTCGAAGAACGCAGGACCAAAATGGTATCCCAGCGTTGCTCCGATCAATGCAAAAGCAAGCTGAACCGACCTTTTCAACACGGGGCTTCACCTCCTCTGATATTCATTATAGGCAAATGAAAAAAAGGTAAACGCTATAAATATAAGTTCACAAAACCGTTATTCCAGAGGATTTTCCGAGGAACAAACCAGCTCATCCAACAGATGGGAAGCCTGCTCCTCGTCGATTCCTTTGGCCAACACCAATTCGCTGATCAAAATCTGGCGGGCATTGTCCAACATCTTGCGTTCCCCGGTGGATAACCCCTTTTCTCGATCGCGCAACATCAGGGACCGGACCACATCAGCCACTTGATAAATGTCGCCGCTGCGCATCTTGTCCATATTGGCGCGATATCGCCGGTTCCAATTGGCATTGGTGCCGAGATCCCGGCTTTTCAGCCGTTCCAGCACCCGGGTAACCGTCTCCTCGTCCACCACTTCACGCAGACCGATCGATTTGACGCTTCGCATCGGGACCATCACCTTCATGTTCCCGATGGGCATTTTCATGATGTAGTACTTCTGACGTTCACCCAAAATCTCTTTTTCCTCGATCGATTCGATCACGCCGGCCCCGTGCAGGGGATATACCACCTTGTCTCCGATGTTGAACAAAAAACCCACCCCCACAGGCATAATCTGTTTCCAATATATCACAACCGGAGCGGGTATGTCAATAAATAAAACAAATATGTTATCACACAACTCATTTTCCGTCAATATGTTTCCTTCCGGCAAAACAGAAAAACATGCCTTCCCTTTCCGGAGCCCGAGAGACGCTTCCCCCCGCCGATTCCGGGATCTATACCCCTTTCCCGGCAGGCGGGGCCTATTCATAAAACGAAGCCTGTTTGTAAAATGTTTCATCAAATCGAAAAAATAAAAAACCCCGAGGCTGCTTCGGGGTTTGCGGGTCAGGGTTTCAGTTCCTCCACCGGCTCCTCCGCATTCCGCTGCCGCCGACGGTTCACCGAGCGCTTCAATCCGTACACCGCGTAAAGAGCCAGCGGGAAAAAGACAAACTTGGGGAAATGCTCCGGATACCGGGTCGCAAGCACCGCAAGGGCGACAAGAAACAGCGGCACGATCCAATAGGTGCGGCGAGGAACTCCCAGATTCTTGAAGTTGGGATATTTGACCCGGCTGATCATGAGATAGGATAGGAGCAACATCCCGAGGATGTGAAATATGGGACTGGTCGCTATTTCACTGTAGAGGGCCATGGTCGCCAGCACCCCTCCGGCGGCGGTGATGGGAAGGCCGATGAAGAAGCCGGGAAGCCCTGGCTCCACATTGAAACGGGCCAACCGCAGCGCGCCGCAGATGGGAAAGATGGCGGTGATCACCCATCCGGCAATCCCCATATCCTGAAGAATGGCCACGTACATGATCAGCGCCGGCGCAACACCGAAGGAAATCACGTCGGAGAGCGAATCCAGCTCCTTGCCGAATTCGCTTTGGGTGTTGAGCATCCGCGCTACCCGTCCGTCCAGGCCATCCAGTAACATCCCGATAATCACCATGATCGCGGCGTATTGCCACTCTCCATGAACCGATAAAATAATCGCGATAATCCCTAAAAATAAGTTCCCGACGGTAAACATGCTGGGAAGCGTCTTGGCAAACATCAAGGGAACCCCCTCAAATGATTAAATGAAAGATCGGA
>JAJYSD010000245.1 GCA_021793745.1 Bacillota bacterium | reverse complement strand
ATTTTAGCATGCTCACCAATCCAAAGGGCCTTATTTCTAGATCCGCAGTCTCTCGATCATTAATGGCAAAACAGGCGCACCGGCGACGGTGCGCCTGTTTCATGAAAAAAACCCGTCGTCATCAGACGCGGGTTACTTTTCCCGATTTGAGGGCTTTGGTGCTAACATATACCCGTTTCGGCTTACCGTCAACGAGAATGCGAACCTTTTGCACGTTCACGCCCCATTTGCGCTTCGTCTTCCGGTTGGAGTGGCTCACCTGGTTGCCGGTGTGCCCCTTTTTTCCGGTGATGTAGCAACGGCGCGCCATCACGCTCCACCTCCCGTCCGATAAATGCAGCAACACCACCATATCTTAGCATAGTTCCCCATCCCTTGCAAGGATGCGAAACGTTCAGTTATGATAGGTGTGGTCAAGTTTTTTTTCCCGTGCACTTTATTGTAGAATGGCCTTATCATGCTCCAATCCAAGGAGGGATTGCGATGGCGCTGGAACTGTCCACCTCCCTCGGCCAGATCGATGTGTCGGAAGAGGTGATCAGTACCATTGCAGGTGCTGCCGCCATGGACTGTTACGGGCTGGTGGGAATGGCATCCCGCAGCCAGCTGAAGGACGGAATCACCGATTTGCTGGGATGGGAAAATTTGAACAAGGGTATCGAGGTTCACACGGAAAACGGGGAGCTGGTGATCGACCTCCACATCATCGTCGGTTACGGCACCAAGATCTCCGAAGTGGCACACAATGTACAATCCAAAGTAAAGTACACCCTGAACCAGTTGGTGGGCGTGACGGTGAACAAAGTGAACGTTTATGTTCAGGGCGTACGCTTGGTGAATGAGGATTGAGGGGGATCGGGTTTGACACAGAAGATTGATGCGACCTGCTTTCATCGAATGATTCACGGAGGTGCCCGTCTCCTCCAGCAAAATGAGGAACAGGTGAACGCCCTGAATGTGTTCCCGGTACCAGACGGTGATACGGGCACCAACATGAACCTGACGCTGTCCTCGGGGGTCCGGGAGATGGACAAGGTTTCCTCTTCCACGCGGGTGGGCGATTTGGCGGAAGCCCTTTCAAAGGGACTCCTGATGGGGGCGCGAGGCAATTCGGGAGTGATTCTCTCCCAGCTCTTTCGCGGTTTTGCCAAAGCAGTGTCGGAGAAGGAGACCATCGACGCCCGGGATCTGGCGGAGGCCTTTAAAAAGGGTGTCGACATGGCGTACAAGGCAGTCATGAAGCCGGTGGAGGGGACCATATTGACCGTTTCCCGGGAGGCGGCGGACAGGGGCATGATCCGTTCCCGGCAGACGGATGATCCGGCGGAAGTCATGGCGGAAGTGCTGTCCGGAGCTCAACAATCCCTGGAGAAAACCCCCCAACTGCTACCGATCCTGGCGGAAACGAACGTCGTGGATGCCGGCGGGCAAGGTTTGGTGTATATCCTGGAAGGCTTCCTGGCCGCGCTCCGGGGAGAAGGGATTTCGGAAGAGGCGGGCGGCGATTTGTCCGCTCCCGAAGCGGAACGTTCCCTGGCTGCGGTTGCCCACGGGGAGACGGCCCAGTCCAGAATTGATCCGGCTACCATCGAGCATGGATATTGTACGGAGTTCATCATCCGCTTGCAGGGCCGTCGGACCTTTGATGAAGGGGATTTCCGGGAAGAAATGGGCGCCTTTGGTGATTCCCTGCTGGTAGTTGCCGATGAGGGATTGGTCAAGGTACATATCCATTCGGAACGCCCCGGCGATGCCCTGAATTTCGCCCAGGAGTTTGGCGACCTGACGAACATCAAAATCGAAAACATGCGGGAACAGCATGCCCAATGGGCAGGAACGGAGGCGCCGGCGAAAAGGGAAGGGGCGGCTCCTGCAGAACCGGCTGTGAAGGAGCAAAAGCCCTACGGCATTGTCGCTGTCGCCTCCGGAGATGGAATTGTCGAGATGTTCCGCAGTCTGGGTGCGGAAGCGGTGATTGAGGGCGGCCAGACGATGAATCCCAGCACAGAGGATATTGTGAAAGCGATTCAGGACTTGTCCGCCGACCACGTGTTTGTTCTTCCGAACAATAAAAACATATTCATGGCTGCGGAACAGGCGGCGGAGTTGGTGGACGTTCCGGTGACGGTGCTTCCTACCCGCACGGTGCTCCAGGGGTTGACGGCGCTGATCGCCTTCGATCCCGAGGCCGAGGCGGAAAGGAATCGGGAAAAGATGGAGGAAGCCCTCAAGGGTGTGCTGTGCGGAGAGGTCACCTATGCGGTGCGGGATTCCCAGGTGAACGGTCACTCGATCAAGGAAGGGGATTTTCTCGGAATCTTTGAAGGGAAGATCGAGACGGTCGGCGGGAGTCTGATCGCCACCTCCAGGGATCTTCTGCAGAAGATGTTAGCCCGCGGCGGAGATTTGGTGACCATCCTGTACGGGAAAGACGTGACCGATGCCCAGGTGAAGGAATTGTCCGATTTTCTGGAGCGAAACTACCCGGATGTGGAAAGTGAGATCCATTACGGAGGGCAGCCGTTGTACTTCTTTCTGATAACCATCGAGTAGCGGGAGGTGCTCGGATGTGGGCCGAGTAAAAGTGATCACGGACAGCACGGCGGATATCCCCGCTGAGCTGGTTCAGGAGCTGGATATCAAAGTGGTGCCCCTGAAGGTGCACATGGGGGGGACGTCCTATCTTGACGGTGTGACCATTCAACCTGGCGAGTTCTACCGGAAGCTCAGCGAGTCGTCGGACCTTCCGACCACATCCCAGCCTTCGCCGATCGACTTTGTGGAGGTGTACCGGGAGGCGGCGAAGGAGGGGGATACGGACATTTTGTCCATTCACCTTTCCGCTGCCCTGAGCGGGACCTACCAATCGGCCCTTTTGGCCAAGTCGATGGTGGAAAGCGAATTCAAAGTGACGGTGCTCGATTCAAAAAAGGCCTCCTATGCCATCGGCATGATCGTGGTGGCGGTGGCTCGGGCGGCCAAGGCCGGAAAGTCCATCGATGAATGTGTCGCCCTGGCCAATCGGATGATTGAGCAAGAACAGGTCCTGTTCCTGGTGGATACCCTCGACTATCTGCATAAGGGGGGGAGGATCGGCAAAGCCTCTGCCCTGGTCGGATCCCTTTTGAATATCAAGCCGATCCTGACCCTGAATGAGCAGGGCGAAGTGGCTCCCATCGACAAGGTGAGGGGCGCAAGCAAAGCGGAGGCCCGGGTGTTCGAATTGCTCCGAGAGAAGGTGGCGGCCGGGGGCCCGGTGACCGCCGCCGTTGTCCACGCCGAGCGCAGAGAAAAAGCCGAGGAATGGGGGGCGAAATTGCGAGAACAATATGAGGTGAAGGAATTGACGATTACCGATGTGGGTCCGGTGATCGGCACCCACACGGGGCCGGGTACCCTCGGCGTCATCCTTTGTCCGGAGTAACAGAACTGAAGGGCTCCCGCCCGTATGACCGGGAGTCGGCGGGGAGGGTTACGGATGAAATATCGTTCGGTGTTTGATATTATCGGCCCGGTGATGATCGGGCCTTCCAGCTCTCACACGGCGGGAGCCGCCCGGATCGGCCGGGCCGCCCGTCAATTGTTCGGCCGGAAACCCAAACGGGTGGAGGTGACCCTGTACGGTTCCTTCGCCAAAACCTATCGGGGACACGGCACCGATATCGCCCTCATCGGCGGTGTGCTGGACTTTGATACCTTTGACAAGCGGATCGTCAGATCCCTCGAGATCGCGCGGGATGAGGGCATC
>JAJYSD010000244.1 GCA_021793745.1 Bacillota bacterium | reverse complement strand
CGGAGATCCGGGAAAGCCGCAGCCGCCCATGGTCCGCCGCCGACAACCGGGGGAAGGCGGAAATCAACGGGGAAACCTACGATCTGTCGGACTTGTGCCGCTCCTTCGATTCCCTGGGCGAGATTTTGTCCCACCTGGAACGGTCCCTGTTGGCCGAAGCCTATAAGCGGTACCGCAGCTCCTATCAGGTGGCGAAGCACTTGGGAATCAGCCAATCGACGGCCATGCGAAAGGCCTACAAGTACGGAATCCGGGAAAAGGGGCTCTCGTAAGTCGGATTCGGTTTATAAACCGAATCCGACTTATTTTTTGCGGGTTTCGTGATAAGACCGGGATCGTAGAGGCTTTCAAATGGAGTGTGCGGCGAGGCGATTTTTCGCAGATCCGCGGTGGGAAATCGCCCTCGACGCCCTGCAGGCGCTCGAGCCTTCAGAAAAGGAGCAGCATGTTTTGATGTGGCATCATCCTTGCTTTCATATCCCGACAGGAGGTGGAGAAGGTGCAGGACTGTTGGATCGTAGGAGCTGTGCGCACGCCGGTGGGCCGCTACGGCGGTGCGTTGTCCTCTGTCCGGCCGGACGATCTGGCCGCCGCGGCGATTCGCGGCCTGCTGGAGCGGACGGGGGTTCCCGGCGAAGACGTGGAGGATGTCATTTTAGGAGCGGCCAATCAGGCGGGAGAGGATAACCGCAATGTGGCGCGGATGGCTTTGTTGCTGGCGGATTTGCCCGTCACCGTCGGCGGTGTGACGGTGAATCGCCTGTGCGGTTCGGGATTGGAGGCGGTCAATCAGGCCAACCGGGCGATCCGGTTGGGGGAAGGGGACGTGATGATCGCCGGGGGCGTGGAGA
The DNA here is from genome assembly GCA_021793745.1 of Bacillota bacterium. GTDB lineage: Bacteria > Bacillota > Bacilli > Thermoactinomycetales > DSM-44946 > Planifilum. The sequence continues at coordinate 2,898 of JAJYSD010000244.1, read as the reverse complement.
GCATGTCCCGGGCACCCCTGGTGATGGCGAAACCCGAACGGGCGTTTCCGCGGGGAAATGGGACCGTCTATGACACCACCATCGGCTGGCGGTTCGTCAACGCCGAGCTGGCGAAGCGGTATCCCCCCGAGTCGATGGGGGAGACGGCGGAAAATGTGGCGGAGCGCTACGGCGTCTCCCGGGAGGACCAGGACCGGTTCGCCCTCCGGAGCCAGCAGCGGGCGGCGGCGGCGATCCGGGAGGGAAAATTCCGGGAAGAAATCGTGCCGGTTCCGGTCACCGACCGGAGCGGCACCCGGTGGGTGGAAGAGGACGAACACCCGCGGCCGGACACCACGCTGGAGAAGCTGCAGGCCCTGCGACCGGCCTTCCGTGAGGGGGGGACGGTGACGGCGGGCAATGCCTCCGGGATCAACGACGGAGCGGCGGCCCTTTTGTTGGCGACTCCGGAAAAGGCGAGGGCCTACGGCCTCAAGCCCCTGGGCCGGATCGTCTCCACCGCGGTGGCGGGGGTGGATCCCTCGGTGATGGGGATCGGACCGGTTCCGGCGGTCCGGAAGGCCTTGAAGCGGGCGGGGCTGACGATCGACCAGGTGGACCTGGTGGAGTTGAACGAGGCCTTTGCCGCCCAAGCCTTGGCCTGTATGCGCGAATTGGAGATTCCCGAGGAAAAGTGCAATGTGAACGGCGGCTCCATCGCGATCGGCCATCCCCTGGGCAGTACCGGGGCCCGTCTCTTAACGTCCCTCCTTTATGAAATGAAACGCCGTGAAGCCCGCTTTGGGCTGGTGACGATGTGCATCGGCGTGGGACAGGGGATCGCCACCGTGGTTGAGCGAATCGATGGTTGACGGAAACGGAAGGAGGATGGGTATGCGGGAAGTTCAGCGGATCGGTGTCGTCGGTGCAGGAGTCATGGGAAGGGGCATCGCTTACCAGGCGGCGGTTTCCGGTTTTCAGGCGGTGTTGTACGATGCGCATCCGGAAGTGGCCGATCAGGCGGTGAAACAGATCGCCTCCCTCATCAAGCGGCAGGTGGAGAAGGGTTACCTGCCTCCGGAGCAGGCAGAGGAAGCGCTGCCCCGGATTCTAACGGCGGACTCGCTGGATTCTTTTCGGGATTGCGACTTTGTCATCGAAGCGGTGGTGGAGGATCTGGACGTCAAACAGGACGTGTTCCGAAAGCTGGATGCCCTCTGTGATCCCGACGTGGTGCTGGCGACCAACACGTCAGCGAAGAGCATCACCGAAATCGCTTCCGCCGCCTCCGACCCGACCCGGGTTTGCGGCATGCACTTTTTCAATCCCGTCCATCGCATGAAGCTGGTGGAGGTGGTCCGCGCCCTTCAGACCGCGGAGTGGGTGGTGGAACAGACGGAGAAGGTGGGCCGCCTGTTGGGGAAGGAAGTGGTGCGCATCCAGGAGCGGCCGGGATTTGCCACCAGCCGCATCAGCGCCCTGGTGGGAAACGAAGCCTTTTACATGCTGATGGAGGGCGTCGGCACCCCCGAAGAGATCGACCGGGCGATCAAGCTCGGCTTGAACTTCCCCATGGGTCCCTTCGAATTGGGGGATCTGGTGGGATGGGACACCCGGCTGAAGGTGCTTCAGTATCTGCACGAGACGTTGGGCGAAAAGTTTCGCCCCTGTCCCTTGCTCGTCCAATATGTGAAGGCCGGCCGTCTAGGGCGGAAAACCGGATGGGGCGTATACCGCTACGACGAACAGGGGCGGCGGATTCCGAGGGATGAAGATCAGTCTACAAAATGAAGGTGAGGCCCTTTGAAACTGAACGTGAAACCGGAGATTCGTCAGTTGCAGACCGTGGTACGCAATTTTGTAAGGGATGTGGTTGAACCGGTTGCCCCGGTGATCGAAGAGGAGGACCGGATTCCGGAGGATGTACTGGAGCAGGCGAAGGAGCTGGGGCTCTTCGGCCTGTCCATTCCCGTGGAATACGGCGGCTTGGGACTCAATATGACGGAAAAGTGTCTCCTTTTGGAGGAGCTCGGCAAAACCCACAACGGGTTCACCAGTTTGATCGGCGCCCATACGGGCATCGGGACCGTCGGCATCGTGGAGCTGGGAAGTCAGGAACAGCGGGAGCGCTTTTTGCCGAAAATGGCGACGGGGGAGTGGATCGGCGCCTTCGCCCTGTCCGAACCCGATGCGGGATCCCATGCGGCCAATCTGCGCACCCGGGCCGAACGGAAGGGGAAACGGTATGTGCTGAATGGCATGAAGCATTTTATCACCAATGGACCGGAAGCCCATGTGATCACCGTCATGGCCAGCACCGATCCCGACAAGGGCCCCAAGGGGATCACTTCCTTTTTGGTGGAGGGGGATTTCCCGGGACTCAGCCGGGGGCCTGCGGATGTGAAGATGGGGCTCCGGGGTTCCCATACCTGCCAACTCTTTTTTGAAGACTGCGAGGTACCCGAGGCCAACCGGCTGGGCGAAGAAGGGGAAGGCTATGTCAACGCGCTGAAGATCCTGGCCAACGGCCGGGCTTCCCTCGCCGCCCGCTGCCTGGGGTCCTGCGAGAAGCTGTTGGAACTCTCCCTGGATTATGCGATGCAGCGGAAGCAGTTCGGCCGGCCGATCTATGAGAACCAGGCCATTCAGCACATGTTTGCGGACATGTACGTGGAGATCGAAACCCTGAGAAGTTTGCTGTACCGGGTCACATCCATGGTGGATGAGGGCGAGAAAGTGATCAAGGAGGCGGCGGCGGTCAAATTGTACGCCTCGGAGGTGTATAACCGCATCGCGGACCGGGCGGTGCAGATTTTCGGCGGCATGGGATACATGCGGGAGCTGCCGGTGGAGCGGTTTTACCGGGATGCCCGCATCACCCGGATCTATGAGGGGACGTCGGAGATTCAGCGCAACATT
>JAJYSD010000243.1:3081-3769 GCA_021793745.1 Bacillota bacterium | reverse complement strand
AGCTGGATTCGTTTCGGCTGGAAAGGGTGGCTATCATGAAAGCGGTACCGCAGGAATGCATCGCCGTAGACCATCAGGGCCGAATGTTTCACTTGGATCCCTCCGGCTCCTGGTCTCCCACAGGTGGCCACAGGACTCGGTGACCGGCCGCCCGGAGCTCCCGGACAATGTCGTCGATCAGCATCGTCTCCGCCCGAAAGACGATGCGCCGGGTGTTTTCGCGGGTTCCCGGATGCATGATGACGCTCAGGAGATTGGCTTTGTGCTGGCGGAACACCCGGGCGGCATCCGCCAGCATGCCGGCTCGGTCGGGCACCTCGATTTCCACCCGTTGACTGGGCCTGTCGACGCCGAAAAGCTCGATCAGGGTGTGAAGGACATCGGTCTGGGTGACGATGCCGACCAGCCGCTCCTCCTGAAGGACGGGCAGGCAGCCGATGCGGTGTTCATACATGAGCCGGGCGGCGTCTTCGATGAAATCGAGGGGATGGGCGGTGATCACCTCCCTTTTCATGATGGACGAAATCGGCTGTTCGAGAGTGTCGTCCTGGGGGTTTTTCTCCAGGATGGAGGGGCAGGCTTCCCGCAGATCGCGGTCGGTCACAATGCCCACGAGCCGGTCCCCATCCGTCACGGGAAGGTGGCGAATCCGGTGTTCCTGAAGCAGTTGAAGGGCCTGTTTCAGCGT
>JAJYSD010000243.1:0-3071 GCA_021793745.1 Bacillota bacterium | reverse complement strand
TCCGGTCCGGCGGTGTGGACACGGCGGTGCATGATTTCTTCGATCAGCATGATGAAATCCCCTTTTTTCCGTATTCCGAAAAAGCAGTTTCTTCGGTTTTATTCTACCTTTTCGTCCGCAGGAAATAAAGAAACGGATCCTGAGCGATCCGTCGGTGATGCCGGCCAGAGGACCGGGAAGCGTTTTTTCTTTCCGATGAGGTCAGTAGAAATGCCGGTGGATGAAGCGGAGACGGTCAAACTTTTCGATGGATTCCAGGGGAACGTTTTTGCCGATGCGGGCCATCAGGCAGTTGGCGGGATGGGCGGTGATTTCCGGATCGTCGGTGGCAAACCACTCCATTCCCACACTGCCCATCACCTTTTCCATCACTTTGCGGTATTCCCAGACGGACAGGCCGGTTCCCTTCAGATCCCAGTGCCAGTAATATTCCGTCGAGATGACAATGTAGTTTTCCATCGCGGGATCGGCGAAGGCGGTTTTCAGCATGGCCTTGGCCACTCCGTATTGGCGGTACGGGGGCGCCACCTCGATGGCCCCCAGTTCCAGCAGGTCCTCCATCTTTCCTTCGGACCATCGTTCCATCGGATCCGGGTAGAGAAAGGAGACATAGCCGACGATGGTGTCATCCGTCCGGGCGATGATGATCCGTCCTTCGGGCAGACGGGCGATTCCGATCATCGCTTTCCGCTGCTTCTCCGGCGGTCGAAAGGCGACCAGACCCTCGTGGAAGGGATACCGTTCAAGGGTTTCCGGTGGTACGGGGCCTTCCGTCAACAGCCGTTTCTCACCGGTATCCAGAACGATGCGGTGATACCGTTTGATGTGTTCCATGGGGCGGAGCTGCCACCTCCGGGAGTGCTTGATGTGGTTTCATTATATAGAAGTCATGGTAAAATTCCCAGGGATTTTCTATAAAAAAAGATCAACAGATAAACTAGGAAATTGCGAATGTTTTTATGTGTGTTATAATGGGAGTGGATGAAGCCGTTTTCAACGAGGAGGGAGACGGAGATGGATCATTCGGAAAAAATCGAAGTCATGACAACGGGGAACAACATGAAAGATTATGAAGAGGCGTACCGCAATTTCGACTGGAAGGACGTCGAAAAGGTTTTCTCCTGGTATGAAACCGGCAAGGTAAACGCCGCCTATGAAGCGATCGACCGCCATGCAGAGTCGGACCGCCGCGACAAGATCGCCCTCTACTACAGCGATGCGAACCGCGAAGAACAGTACACATTTTTGGAAATGAAGGAGAAGTCGAACCGCTTCGGAAATGTCCTCCGGAAACTGGGCATCAAAAAGGGTGACCGGGTCTTCATTTTCATGCCGCGGACCCCGGAATTGTATTTTAGTTTTCTCGGAGCGATTAAGATCGGGGCGGTTGTCGGGCCCCTCTTTGAAGCCTTTATGGAGGCGGCGGTTCGGGACCGGTTGGAAAACAGCGAAGCGGTGGCGCTGGTCACCACGCCGGAGCTCCTGGATCGGGTGCCGGTGAAGGAGCTGCCTGCGCTGAAGCATGTCATTCTGGTGGGTGAGACCGGAGGCAATCTGGATGAGGGGTATGTCGACTTCTACAAGGAGATGGAAGCGGCTTCCCCCGAGCTGGACATCGAGTGGGTCGATCGCGAGGATCCGATGCTGATCCACTACACCTCGGGTTCCACCGGGAAACCGAAGGGCGTGCTGCATGTCCACAACGCCATGATTCAGCATTACCAGACGGGGAAATGGGTGCTGGATCTGCAGGAGGATGACATTTATTGGTGCACCGCCGACCCGGGCTGGGTGACGGGGACCTCCTACGGCGTATTCGCGCCCTGGCTGAACGGTGTGACCAACGTGATCCGGGGCGGTCGGTTCAATCCGGACGACTGGTATCAGACCCTGGAGAAATACGGTGTCACCGTCTGGTACAGCGCTCCGACGGCCTTCCGGATGTTGATGGGAGCCGGGGAAGAAGTCGCCAAAAAATACGACTTGTCCAAGGTGCGCCACATCCTCAGTGTCGGTGAACCCCTCAACCCCGAGGTGGTGCGCTGGGGCTTGAAGGCGTACGGACGGCGGATCCACGACAACTGGTGGCAGACGGAAACGGGGGCCATCCTGATCGCCAACTATCCGTGCATGGAGATCAAGCCCGGATCGATGGGGCGTCCCTTCCCGGGGATTGAGGCGGCCATCCTCGACGACGAGGGGAACAAACTGCCTCCCTATAAGATGGGGAACCTGGCCATCCGCACTCCCTGGCCGTCGATGATGCGGTCCATCTGGAAGAACAAGGCGAAATACGATGAGTATTTCCGCATCCCCGGTTGGTACATCTCCGGTGACTCCGCCTATATGGATGAAGACGGCTATATCTGGTTCCAGGGACGGTTGGACGATGTGATCAACACCTCGGGTGAGCGGATCGGTCCCTTCGAGGTGGAGAGCAAACTGGTGGAACACCCGGCGGTGGCTGAAGCCGGTGTGATCGGGAAGCCGGATCCGGTCCGGGGTGAGATCATCAAGGCCTTCATCGCCCTGCGGACCGGTTATGAGCCCTCGGAGGACCTGAAGAAGGAGATCTATGAGTTTGTGAAGAAGGGGCTCGCTGCCCACGCCGCGCCGAGGGAGATTGAATTCAAGGATAAACTGCCCAAAACTCGCAGCGGAAAAATCATGCGCCGCGTGTTGAAGGCCTGGGAGCTGGGGCTGCCTACGGGAGACCTGTCGACGATGGAAGATGACTGATGAAGGTTTCAGGCGCAGGGATTCCCTGCGCCTGTCGTGTTGAAAAAACGGGAGATAAAAGGCGAAGGGGCGGCACGATGGGCCGCCCCTTCATTTTGTTCGTGCTTATCCGTCATCGGGTCTCGGGACCGGGATCCGGTCCCGCCAGTCCCCTTGACCGTTGTTCGGATTCCCCGAGTTGTTCGGCGGCTGATTTCCGCCTTGATTGCCTTGGTTACCGGGGTTATTCCCTTGAGGGTTATGTTATTCCCTTGAGGGTTATTCGGTTCCCGGTTGTTTTTTTCGTCCTTTTGATCCTTTTTTTCAAACTCTTTCTTGCGCCCGCATTCGAA
>JAJYSD010000242.1 GCA_021793745.1 Bacillota bacterium | reverse complement strand
CGATCTAACATTCCCCTTGGGAATCTCGGACACGACTTTAAAGGGAGTGAGCAATTCAAACAGATAAAAGACGAGCACTTGGAACAGGATGCCGATCACACCCCACAGGATCAGGTCCCCCAGGGAGAGGGAATGAAACACCGCCGATGCGAGCACGATGGCGAGCCCGATGATCTTCCCTCCCAGATCGTGGGCCGCCGCCTTGGCCGCGGCCATCTTTTGCGAATCGGTGGTATCGGCACCGTCCCGGATCAATTGGAATTCCCGGTACGGCGTGGTGATCAGGAAGACGGCAATCCCAACCCCCAGCAGGGGGAGGGTGACTCCCAAGTACATCAAAAAGTTGAGGATGTTGGGCCATTGGGCAAACATCTGATCCACTCCTATTCCGTATAGTTTCCGCATCCTATGCGAAGGCATCTCATGGGGGATTCCGTCGGGGGGACCAAGGGGCACACGTCCGACAGCGCTTTTTGGACTTGCCCGCCGGCTCGGAAAAAGCGCTGCAACCCCCGCCTCATCCTCGGGAATCCAGATAACCCACCGGCAAAAAATAAGACATGTCACCGGTGACGGGGCCGTCCACCCGGGCCAGGATCGCCGACGCGCGACCGTCGATCAGAAATGAACCCCACAGCAGTCGGCCCCGGAAGGGCCCCTTCAGCGTCTCCACCTCCACCTGCTCCATGTCCACTCTGCGCTGATACACCATCGGCTGATCCCGGTAGCGATCATCCCCCTGAAAAGCAGCATCGCCGGAGGCGTCATAGAGGGTCACTCCCGCTCCTTCCCTCCCGAAGATCGGTTTCGTCACGTAGGGACTTCCCCGGAACCGGTTCTCCAGATAGGTGGGCAGCATATAGGTTTCAATGATCCGGCGCTCCTCCGGATCAAAAAATTCTCCGATCTCGTGCAATCCCCAGATCAAAGCCTGCATCGCCTTCGTCTGGGACAAAAGGGCCCCCGGCGGATTGATCACCGCCACCCGGCGACGGGCGATGAGATCCAGCGCGTGCGCGCCCGTGGGATAGCCGTCGTCATCCCGCTCCTCCGCGAGGATCTCCAGGGCGTGCAGCCGGTAAAGCACATCGACGGGCAGGAGGGTCCCCCCGACGAGGGCCGTCATCCGGTTCTCCTCGACGCGAAGGTCCGCAAGGGGAACAAAGCGGGCATCCAGTCCGGAACGCGCAAGCAGGTAACGGGTTGTACCGGCGTCCTCTTCATGCCAGTCCAGCGCGCTGAACACGATCCGGTCCGTGGCGTAGCCCTCCGCCCGGTATGTATCCAGCGCCGTTTGAAAGGCTTGACGAAGGTGATCCTCACACCCCTCATTGGGATCCTCCGCCCGAAAGTGGTCACACACCACCCCGTTAACGTAAAAGGCTTCGACGATGCCCGTCGGCGTGTCGCTGTTGAACTCCAACATCTTCAGCCCTTCCGCCGTCGGCGCAAAATCGAACCGGCCGATCCACGTGGGATCTCCATCCGGAAGAAACAGGCGAACCGCCCTCCGGGCCGCCCGCGGAATCCCCAGCTCCTCCAGAAGCGCATCCGGGCCCCGCCGGACCACCGCCACCGTCTTGGCGAAAATTTCCCCCAAGGCTTCCGTCGCCTCGGCGATTTCCTGCCGAAAGGATTTGGCGATGGGATGAATCGTCGCCAGGGCGTATTCGGCGCCGTACATCACATCCCAGGTGAAAATCCCCTCCGCCCGGAGGGGATCATACAACTTCCTCCGCCGCGCTGTGTATTCCGTCCTCAATGGGCCTTATCCACCGCTGAAAAAAGAAGACTTGCCGATCCCGCCCCGGGAGCCGGCCCGCGAGCCGGAAGAAACCCGGGATTTCCGATCCATATCGATATCTTCCACGGCGGAGGATTTGAGGTAACCCACTTTTCTCCCATTGACCACCACGTAGGAATTCGGATCCACTTCGCTCTGGTCGTCATCGCAACGAAAATCGTTGTCGTCATCGTAACAGATTTCGATTCGGTCATCATCGCATCCGGCTGCAACCAGCAGGCTGGCCGCAGCAAACAATCCCAGCAGACGGGTAGTGCGGTTGTTGCCCTTTTCCCTTTTCCGCTCCTGCATCGCGTCATCCCCCTTCCTCCGCCGGTTGGGCGTAGATCACATAGACCCTTCGATTCTCGTCCACTTCCGCCGATGTTTTTTGCCACTCCTGGCCGTCGATGAACAAAAAGTCGCACTGCAGGTGCAGGAGGGCATCTTCGTCGCTGTGGAAATGGAAGGTGTGCACCACCGGATAATGGGCTGTTCCTTCTCGAAAGTGGCGCACCTCCATGCGGATTCCCTCCCAGTCCGGTGCAAAGACCAGCTGGGAATCCAACACCTGCTCATCCTCGGCTCGCCGAACATAAATCACATAAGTCCCGATTTCCAGGGCACAACTCATCTTTTCGTAGACATGCTGATCCTTGACAAGGTAGTCGCAGGCAAACCGGAGGGTGATCTCCTCCTTGTCCATGCCGTTGTAGTAATAAAGAACGGGATAATTCCTCTCTGGATCCAGCAGGCGATACTCCAGCCGGGGCAAGCCATCACCTCCTTCACCTACTATAATTGAAATGATTTCGACAAAAATCAATAAGTCCCTCCGTCTCACCCGAGAGATTGAATTGTCCTATATACCAAAATATTCATTATGTTGCTTATCGAATGGATTCCCTTTACCATAAAATAAGTAGCACATATTTATCCGAGGGAGGGATTCCCGTTGAGCCAACAAGCGGCTGTACAGCCTGTATCCCGTCGAGCAGTCATCGCCAGTTTGGTCGGAACATCGATCGAATGGTATGATTATTTCCTCTATGGAACGGCGGCCTCACTGGTGTTTAACAAAATCTTTTTTCCGACGGTCGACCCGATCGTCGGCTTGCTGCTCGCATATGCTACCTTTGCCCTTTCCTTCATCATCCGCCCTCTCGGGGGCATCCTTTTCAGCCATATCGGCGACAAAATCGGCCGGAAGCGGACCCTGGTCCTCACCCTGATGCTGATGGGCATTGCGACGGTCCTGATCGGATTGCTGCCGGGATATCACACCATCGGCAACTGGGCACCGATCCTGCTGATTTTCCTTCGCCTCATCCAGGGCCTGGGCATCGGAGGGGAGTGGGGCGGCGCCGTCCTGCTGGCGGTGGAATACGCTCCGAAGGAGAAGCGGGGATTGTTCGGAAGCGTGCCGCAAATGGGCGTTCCCATCGGCCTGGTATTGGGCACCTTCGCCATGTCCCTCATCGCCAGCATCTCGGGAGATGCCTTCTACAGCTGGGGTTGGCGCATTCCCTTCATCCTGAGCTTCGTACTGGTCCTGGTCGGCCTCTGGATTCGGGGCGGCATCGATGAAACCCCGGCGTTTAAAAAGGCCAAGGAATCCGGCGAGATCGCCAAGGTCCCCCTCCTCGACACCTTCAAATACCAGTGGAAAACCGTGCTTCTGGCCGTGGGGACCAAAGTGGTGGAAACCGCTCCCTTTTACATCCTGTCAACCTTTGTCATCTCCTATGCCACCGGGCTGGGCTTTGAAGAAAGCTCCGTCCTCAACGCCGTCGCCATCGCCGCACTGGTGACAACGATCCTGATTCCGTTCATGGGAGCGCTTTCGGACCGCTGGGGGAGAAAACCCCTGTATATCGCCGGCACCGTGGGGATGATCCTCTTCTCCTTCCCCTACTTCATGCTTCTGTCCACCGGCTCCAACCTGTGGCTGACGGTGGCCTGCGTGTTGGGATTGGGGGTCATCTGGGCTCCGATCA
>JAJYSD010000241.1 GCA_021793745.1 Bacillota bacterium | reverse complement strand
TCCGATCTGAACTGCTGGAGCAGTCCGTCATCCGATTTTTCCGGGGAGCGGCGGCCATCAGTCACCTGTGGTTCGCTGATGGTCGGTGACCCACCGCTCCCCGAGCAGTCCTGCGGTAGCCCCTCCCTGGTGCTAACCTTCAAATCCATCGATCGCCCGGCGACAAATTTTGCGCTCGATTTGTCGAAAATCCGTGACAAAAAATGTCGGATACGTTACAATCTAATCAATAGTGGTCGTTGTACGGTTTCATGAGGAAAGAGGGGGAATCGAAATGTCCGGATCCGGGGTGACACTCCGCCAGGATTTAAAATTTTATCCGTCGGACAAGCCATTAGCGGATCAGGATTATCAGCGGGAGAAAGAGCGGATTTTGCGGGATATTTCTTCGGAACCGCACCCAGGCCACTATCTGGAATGGGCCCACCTGGAATACCGAAAGGGCCAATATGAGGAGGCCAAGCGGGCTGTGGAAAAGGCGCTCCAAGATCGCCCGGACTTCCCGGAGGGCGAGCTGCTCCTGGCGAAAATCCTGGAAAAGATGGATCGGGAAGAGGAGGCGGAACAAGCCTTTCTCAAGGTGATGGAACGGTGTCCCGATTACAGCTGCGCATACCGGGAATACGCCCGTTTTTTGTTGGAAACAAAGGGACAAGCCCACCGCGGGGAAGGCTTTTTGCTGCGGGGATTGGCGCTCAATCCTCAGGACGGTCTCGGCCATGCGCTGTTGGCGGAAATCTATGCGCGAACCGGACGGGTGAGACAAGCTGTCCTTCATCTGCGCATCGCTTCCCGCCGCGAGGGGGACACCTATTTGCATCAGAGCTGCGGCAAGGTGTTTTTTCAGATGGGAAGATACAGCGAGGCGGCGGAGCAATTTCGTCTCGCCTTGACGGCTGATCCCCGGAATAAGGAGGCGCGCAACCAGCTGAAACTGGTATTAAAATTGCAAAGAAAAGGGATCCTCTCCTTGGCGAAAATTCCGTGGCTCAGAAAGAGCGATCCGGTGGAGGAAAAATAAAATCGCAGTTTTTTTGAAAAAAAGATCCGGCAAACGTCGACAAATTTCGTTCCTTATGTTATGATGTCTTTGTAGGCGGGTTGATCTCCTCGCTTACTACCACGCTTCTTAACTCCTTAATCTTGACCCTCTTTCACTTGGACCAGGGCGGAGCATCCTGGTCTTTTGTTTTTATACCACTTTTACGGTATTAAATAACCTCTTTCAACCCCCCATTTTTTAAAATCAAAATCCCTTGTAAATACTCCTTTGTTGACGTTATGGTGAGCCCTTCAGTAATCTGAAAGAGAAGAGACCCTCATCATAGGGTTGGAAGGGGGAAATGGGGATGGGGGAAAACGATTATTTTGTACTGCGGGGATCCGTCGTCCTCGCCGACGGGATTCTGGAAGAGGGAATGGTGGTGATTCGGGGGGATCGGATCGCCTATGTGGGCTCGCCGCTTTCCCGCTTCACGAATCCTTGGAGGGAGCTCGCCGTCTCCGGCTACATTTGGCCCGGACTGATCGACCTTCATGTGCACGGAGCTGGCGGAGCGGACGTGATGGATGCCACTCCGAAGTCCTTGTCGACGATTTCCCGGACACTGGCCCGCCACGGGGTGACCGGATTTTTGGCGACGACGGTGACCATGCCGAAGTCGAGGTTGGAGCAGGTATTTAACAACGTGGCGGAGGCGACTCCCTCTCTGGAGGGGGCCCGGGTGCTGGGAATCCATCTGGAAGGGCCCTGGATTTGTCCCAACCATCGGGGCGCCCAAAATCCGGAGTACATCGTCGATCCCGACCCGGAGGAGGCGATGTGGGCGCTGAAAAACTCCCGGGGTATGCTGCGCGTTGTGACGATGGCCCCCGAACGCCCGAAGGGGATGGAAACCGTTCGTCTCCTCGCGTCGAAGGGAGTGATCGTATCCATCGGCCACTCCGGAGCGACCTATGAACAGGCATTGTCGGCGATGGACGCGGGGGCTACTCAGGTGACCCACTGCTTCAACGGAATGACCGGTCTGCATCATCGCAGCCCCGGCATCGCCGGAGCTGTTATGACGGAGGATCGCCTCTATGCGGAGCTCATCGCCGACGGTTTCCACGTCCATCCGGCGGTGGTGAAATTGTTGGCCAAACTGAAGGGGGACGACAAGCTGATTCTCATTTCCGACGGCATTCGGGCTGTCGGGATGCCGGACGGGGAATACGAATTGGGCGGCCTTCCGGTGTTTGCCCGGGAGGGAAAGGTGGTACTGGCCGACGGCAGCCTCGCCGGCAGCCGGCTCACGTTGGACCAGGCTGTGCGAAATATGGTTCGGTTCGCCGGCATCCCTCTCTGGAAAGCGGTGCGGATGGCGTCCCTCGTTCCAGCCCGCCGCTTGGGTTTGGACGGGGACCTGGGAAGCCTGGAGACGGGAAAACGGGCGGATCTGGTGGTGACGGACGAGTCGTGTCATGTACGGCAGGTGTGGATTCGCGGTAAGCGCGTCTATGATCGGGATACGGCCGGCGATTGATGCGGCCGATTGCATATGGGGCCAACCCGGGGATCATCCGGAACCGGCGATGAAGGGGTGCACCGCTTCGCCTCAGGGGAGGGAAGCGGTGCACCCCTTTCATGCAACCTGGTAAAATTCCATCACGGCTGTGCCTTCGATTCCCGCTATTGCAGCGGGTTTTTTCTATCAAAGGGGAAGCACCTTTTGCCGACCAGGACAATACACTATAACAGAGCCATATCAGAGAAAGGGATAAAGGAGGAAAAAGCGTTGAAAGGGCGTTGTTGGACCGAGAAAGAGGATCAGATATTGGCGGAAACCGTTCTGCGCCACATCCGAGAGGGGAGCACGCAGCTGGAAGCCTTTGATGAAGTGGCGCGAAAGCTCGGAAGGACGCCCGGGGCCTGCGGGTTTCGATGGAATGCTGTGGTACGGAGAAAGGAAGAGGAAAATTTCTTGAAGGCGAAAAAACAACGGCTGGTGAGACATCTCCATCACAGACGGACGGATACCGTGGATTCCCTCAAACAGCTGATTCAGATCCTACGTCGACACGAAAGGGAGTTTCATTCCTTGGTCAATCACGTCCATGCCCTGGGAAAACAGTTGGAAGAGAAAGAAAGGGAATATGAGCGAATTGCGGAAGAAAACCGCCGGTTGACCGAACAGCTGGGTGCCGTCGACCGGCTGAAGGAGCTGTTGAGCGAACGGTATTCCGAATTGTTCCAATTGCTGCGGGGCGTTCGCCCATCCAAGGATTCCGATGACGATGCCGTGGTGCACACCCTTTCTTCCGTCACGGAATCATCGGAGGAAAAGACGGATGCGGATGCGAGGAGCGGGGACCGAACCATCAATGATTGAAGCATCATGCGCCGAAAGGGTGTTTTCCTTGGCCCGATCGCGTTGGCAATTTGGTCGAAAGCAAAGGCGATCCGGGAATGAACGAAGATCGGAATCCGCGTTGTCTCTGTCACATCGGGGGGCGGATTCGTCGGATTCCAGAAAGCTGATGGACCGGATCGACCAATTGGAGAAAAGGCAGCGGCTGCTCACTGCTGCAGCGGTCCGCCTCCGGGAGGAGAACCGCCTCCTCCGTCGGGAAGTGAAACTTCTGGGGGATGTTGTGCTGGAGATCTACCAGCTTTTGTACCAGTTGATGGGGAAAAAGCCGCCGGACAGCCGGATTCATTCGGAGGCGGATCCGTCCTAAAGGGTTCCGTCCCGTCGGTTTTCCGGCGTTTTTTCTTGACAGGGCGGAAACGGTGAGCGGTAGA
>JAJYSD010000240.1 GCA_021793745.1 Bacillota bacterium | reverse complement strand
GGGTTGAAGATTCTCTCCGCTGGCGGATGTATTCGATGATCACCAGATCCAACAGGAGGCTGAAGGGAAAGCGCGAACAGAGATCCAACTGGCCATCGTAACAATCGGTGATATGCCCCTTCAGCACAATGTCCGCCATGCGTTCCAGCCGGTTGGGATGGGGGCCGGTGAGGGTGACCAGCTTCACCCGATTGCGCTTTAAAATCTGGGCGAAATGCAGGATGCTCTGGGTTTCACCGCTGTAGGAGACCAGAAACGCCAGATCATCCTCGGTCATCGACTGGGCCGTCATCTCCAGGTCATCCCAATCGGTCCGGGCGTTGCACCATTTGCCGGCAAAGGTGAGTTTTTTGGCCGCCTCCAGACAGGGAAACAGGGAGTTGCCCACGCCGAAGAATTCGATTCTCGGGCTTTCGTGCATGATCGCGGCGACGCGGCGAATTTTTCCGTAATCCAGCTGACGGATCGTCATCTCGAAGTCGCGGCGAAACCGATCGACGTGTTTCTGCAAGGGGAAGGATTCCGGTTCGGCACCGGCTGTGGGCTCCCTTTGGATCGCCTGCTGGAGGGCGTATTTCAATTCCTGAAATCCCCGAAACCCGAGGGCTTGACACGTCCGGCTGATGGTGGCCGTCGAGACGTACAGGGTTTTGGCCAGTTCGTCCACCTTGCAGTCAATCACCCGTTCCGGGTGTTCAAAAATATAGTCCAGCACCCGTTGTTCCAGGGGGCTCAAGTGTTGTCGTACCGGTTGCCATCGCTTCAGCAGATGTCTCATCCTTCGGCGCTCCCATATCCCAGTCGTATGGTCCTCTACAGTATACCACGAAAAAAGCAAGCTGCTGACGGGCATCCCGTCAGCAGCACCCGCTGGAAACCGATGCGTTTCGACTGGACAACACCGATGCCTCCGCCTTTGCCTTCGGGAGGGGTTGCTGGTCAGCCTCCGCGCTCCCGATGCAATTGGTCCACCGCCCGTTTCATCCGGTTCAGGCCCTGGATCACCTTGGAGCGCGCACAACCGACATTCATGCGCAAAAAGGAGTCTGCGTTGGGGCCGTAATAGCTTCCCGGCATGATGGCCACTTTTCCCCGGTGGATCAACGCATCCTGCAGCGCTTCGCCGGTGAAGGGGAGCCGGGAGGCGTCGATCCAGGCCAGATAGGTGGCCTCCGGTATGGAAAATTGGAATTCCGGCAGGTGTTGGTGCAAAAAACGGGCGACGGTCTTCATATTCCCGTGCAGGTACTCCACCAGGGAGTCCACCCAGTCTTCGCCCCGCTCGTATCCTTCGATGGTGGCCAGGGTTCCCGGGATGCTGGCGCTGGATAAGCCGTCCCGCTCCTTCATGGTCGCCAAAAAACGGCGCCGGATGTCGGGGTTCGGCAGAATCGCGTAGGATCCGCCCAGCCCCGGGATATTGAAGGTTTTCGAGGCGGAGGTGCAGAGAAAGACCGATTCCCGGTAGCCCTCCGCCGCTTCCGTGATGGGAAGATGGCGAGCAGGGGCATAGACGATGTCCATGTGGATTTCATCCGAGATGATGGCGACCCGATGCTTCCGGCAGAGCCGAACCACCTCATCCAATTCCTTTCGGGTCCAAACCCGTCCCGTCGGATTGTGGGGACTGCACCACAGCAGGATCTTCGCCTTCGGATGGGCGAGCTTCTGTTCCAGATCGGCAAAGTCGATGCGGTACCGTCCCTGTGTATACCGCAGTTCGTTGGCGATCCACCGGCGCCCGCTCGCCTTCACCATGGGATGAAAGGCGTCGTAGGCGGGGGTCTGTACCACGATGTGGTCCCCTTCTTCGCTCAACATCTCAATCAGCTTCGAACAGGAATAGATCACCGACGGACTGTATACAATCCAATCTTCGTCGAGATCGGCGGAAAAGCGCCGGGCAAACCAGCGGCGGATGGCCCCTTTGAATTCCCGGTGGTTCCACCGCGTATATCCGAAGATCCCGTGCTTAACCCGCTGCTCCAGGGCCTGCAGAATCGCGGGCGGCGACGGAATATCCATGTCCGAAATGGTGAAGGGGAGCAAATCCGGCACTCCGAAGCGATCCTCCACATAATCCCATTGTGTGCAGTGGGTTCCCCGGCGATCGATTACCCGGTCAAAATCATACTTCATGATCCGACTTCCTTTGCTGCTGAATCAGCTTTTCCAGGCGGTTTTTCAACAGACCCACCTGCGGGCCCACCACCACCTGCAGATTGGCATCGTCCAGCTTCACGACGCCGATGGCCCCGTTGGCCTTCAGGGCCTCCTCATCGATGGGCTTCATGTCCTTGACCACCAGCCGAAGGCGGGTGATGCAGTTGTCCAGGGAGAGAATATTTTCGGGTCCTCCCAGTGCTTCCAGTACCCGCTGGGCGTTGTAGTCGATCGTTTTGCCCGTTTCGCCGGTGGAGGGTTCCTCCTCGCCCTCGGCCTGGGACTTTTGCTCCCGGCCGGGCGTTCTCAGATCGAATTTGACGATGGCGAAGCGGAAGACCGCATAATACACAACAAACCAGACGACCCCGACGATCGGCACCAGGTACCACTTGGTCTTCCAGCCCTGGAGCAGCCCGAAGACGATGAAATCAATGACGTTTCCATCGGTGTTTCCGATGGTGACGCCCAACAGCCCCATCACCATAAAGCCCAGGCCCGTCAAGACCGTGTGGATGAGGTACAGGACGGGGGCGACGAACAAGAAGAGAAACTCAATCGGTTCCGTGATGCCGGCGACCATGGACGCCACGACGCCGGAGATCAACAGTCCGCGGATCTTTTTGCGGTTTTCCGGATAGGCCGTGTGATAAATCGCCAGGGCGACGGCGGGCAGTCCGAACAGGAAGGAGGGCATTTTTCCCTGGGACAGGAACTGGGTCGCCTGGACGCTGAAATGAGTCACCTCGGGACAGGCGAGCTCCTTGTAGAAGATGTTGAGGGCTCCGGCCACCGTTTCCCCGCAGACGACGGCCGTGCCGCCCGCCTCCGTGAAGCGGATCGGGGCCACCAGGATGTGGTGCAGACCGAAGGGAAGCAGCAACCGTTCGCCGGCTCCGAACAGGAAGGGGCCGACGGCTCCCGCCTTCTGGATCAGCGATCCGATTCCGTTGATCATCCAGGCGAACAGCGGCCAGATGATCGGCATGGCGATGCCGACGACGGACATCACCAGGGCGGTGATGATCGGTACGAAGCGGGCTCCGCTGAAGAAGGCGAAGGCGTCGGGCAGTTGAACCGCGTGGAACCTGCGATGCAGGAAGTAGACGATGATCCCGGCGATGATGCCGCCGAGCACCCCCATCTCGAAGGTTTGAATCCCCATGACCATCCCCTGACCGACCTGCCTCATGGTTTCCTCCGGCGCCAGTTGGCCGGTTTCGGTCAGGTAGAAATTGATGGACAGGTGCATGACGATATAGCCGACAAACCCGGAAAAGGCGGCGACGCCCTTCTCCTGACGGGCCAATCCCAGGGGAATGGCCATCGCAAAAAGAACGGGGAGGTGGGTGAATGCGAACCCGCCGATGGTGGCGATAAATTTAAAGATCGTCTGCAAAATCGGGTTTCCCAGCCAGGGAAAGGCCTCGATCGTTGCGGCTCCCGAAAAGGCGCTTCCCACCCCCAGCATGAGACCCATAAAGGCCAGCAGGGCGACCGGCAGCATGAAGGTCTTGCCGAGCCCCTGAAAAAACTCCCACAAACCGGACGACAGCGAGCGGAACGGTTTCATCTCCGATCTCCCCTCCTCGGGCAGTACTCTTTGATTCCATCATCGCTCC
>JAJYSD010000239.1 GCA_021793745.1 Bacillota bacterium | reverse complement strand
CCCGAAAAGGCCTCTTGAGCGGTTTCCCGGTGGTTGAACCCGGTATCCATCAGGGACCGGCCCAGGATTTTCACCTCATCCCCAGTCTTTCCCAGGATCACGACTTTACAGGTCGTTGACCCGATATCAATGCCGGCTACGTTCATTTAGCCCTCCTCCTCATGATCCTTCTGTCTCCTGTCGGCGAACCCGATTCGTGAATAAGTTGGCCGATCCCGGATAGAAAATGGATGACCCTGGTTTCATATTCGTTTTGATTCGAAAAATGCGCGGTCAAATGAAAACAGTTCCGGACGAACCAATATTCCTTTGGGGCACGTGCATGGTCGCAATAGAGTTTCCGTGTGTGCGCGTCCGGGATAATCGTATCCCGGTCTCCATGGATAAAAAAAACCGGCCTTGGTGACAGCGCCCTGATTTCCCTTTGAATCTCCTTTTCATAGGCGAATCCAGCCAACAGCCTGAACTGGAAAAACAAGAGCATGAAAACAAGTCTGCTTTGATTCCCGAGGACCCGTTTCACCAATCTTGCAAAAATATCCCGGATAAAAAAGGGCGGCCCGCTGTCCAATATGACGGCCAGGGTGTAGGGGCACCGGTTGGCATAACGGATCCCGTCAACGCACCCCAGGGAGAATCCCATGACGACCACTCCCTTGATTTTGATCGTGTCGTCAAGGGCCAGGGCGTGTTCGACAACGCATTCGATATCCTGTATTCTCCTTTTTAAGGCGCCCGTGAGCTTGGAGTCTTTTCCGCTGTTTCCGTGATTGCTGAAATCAAAGAGGATCAGGTTGTATCCTGCGTCATTGAGAAACCTTGCGTACGGAAGGACCTTTCCCTTGTTGGCTCCATGGTTATGGCAAAAGAGGACCGTTCCCTGCGGATCCGAGCTTCCCGCAGCGATATACCAAGCATCAATCTCGATTCCCCTCCTGTTCTTCGCTGTAAAGTGATGGTATGGCATTCCATAGTCATCCGGTCTTTTTTTTATAGTTGTTCTTCCGGGGTAAACGAATAGATTCATGAAGCGTTGCTTAAGAAAATACAAGATCCCAGCTAGGGCCAGAAATAACGGAATCAAGGGAAGCAGGAACATCATTAGCCCGGATATTTCATGGAATGCATTGTCATTATTTCTTCTCCGATAAAATTGTCTAAAATTTTATGAAATATCCGGGTTAGTCCATCCCACCGAACACAATGGTTGTCGTGTTTCCCCCCGTTGAAAAGGCATTGGAGACAGCCTTCTGTACATTAGCCTTTTTTGCCCGGTCCGCCACGATCCTGAGGCGGATTTCTGGGTCTTCCCCGTAATAAATGGTGGGCGGTAACCGGCCATGCCGGATCGCAAGACAGCACGCCGCGGCATTGAATGCGCCAGCGGCGCCGGAAGTGTGGCCAATCATGGGTTTGATCGAGCTGACCCAGGGGGACTCGTTTTTAAACACCCGGCTGATGGCGCCTGCTTCCGCGAGATCCCCTGTCCTGGTCCCGTTTCCTTCCGCGCAAATATAATCCACCTCGGACTTTACGACTCCGGATGATTCCAGGGCCTTTTGCACTACGGTCGCCATATCCGCCTCCATTGTCAAGGCGTATGAATATGAGTCCGCAGCGCTTGTTCCGGTAAAGCCGCCCAATATTTCGCAATAAACCTTGGCCTGCCGCTCCAGCGCCTGTTCACGGGTCTCCAGGACCACCATGCAGGCCCCTTCACCGGGGATGATCCCTTTTCTATCCGAGCTGAAGACACGGTACATGTCTGAAACGTCCCGGTGGTGGCTGAGACTGTTTTTAACGAGACTTCCCGCAATCCATTTGTTCAGCTCTTCCGCGCCCCCGGCAATGACTATTTCCGCCTTTCCCTCTTTCAGATAATCACACCCCAGGGCAATGGCGTCCGCCCCGGAAGAGAAGCCTGTGTTGACGGATGTACACGGTCCCTGGTTGCCAAGCTCAATGGCCACTTGGCTTGCGGGCGCATTCAGGACCGTATTGGGAAAAAGCGCAGGGCTGACCCTTTTCAAGCGATCTGTTTCCATGACCTCCCTGAAGGACGAGATGCTGCTCCATCCCGAATACATGCTTCCCAGGACCGTACCCCGTGCGGCATTGGCCTTGCCTATGTCCAGGCCAGCATCTTTCATGGCCAGGACTGCGGCTGAAACCGCGAACAGAGTGACACGGTCTAGGTACCGGATATTTTTCCTCGGGATGAAATCTTTTGGATTGAAATCGACCACTTCCCCGGCTTTATTACAGGGCAGCTCGGACAAATCTATGTCACGGGCTTCCCGTATCCCGCAGGTTCCCGCAAAAAGATTCTTCCTGAAAGCCGCCAGTCCGCACCCGATAGGTGAGATGACTCCGATGCCCGTAACGACCACCCTCTTGTCATTCATTTTCAAATCTTCTCAAAATAATGGAGGCATTGTTGCCGCCAAACGCATAGGAATTGGAAAGGATCGTGTTCACTCTGGCCTCAGCGGCTTTATTGGGAACATAGTAGAGGTCGCAGTCCGCGTCTTTTTCCGTGTAATTGATGGTTGGCGGAATGATCCCGGTTTCAAGAATCATCGCGCAGGCTGCGGCCTCTATCGCCCCTGAAGCCCCGAGGGTATGGCCGATCATGGATTTGATGGAACTCATCGGAATCCGGTAGGCCCTTTCTCCAAAGACCCGTTTTACCGCGTTGGTTTCCATCCTGTCGTTCAAAGCCGTGCCCGTGCCGTGGGCACTAATATAATCGATGTCGTCCGCTGAAAGACCGGCGTCCCGGATGGCTTCGAGCATGGACAGGGCTGCTCCTTCCCCACCGACCATGGGGGAGGTCATGTGGGCGGCGTCGCAGCTGAGCCCGAAGCCAGCAACTTCTCCATAGATTTTCGCGGCTCTTTTTGTTGCCGCTTCCGGCGTTTCCAGGAAGAGCACCGCAGCTCCTTCGCCGAGAAGCAGGCCTTTGCGAAGTTTATCAAAGGGCCTGACTTCGTCGCTGGAAAGTGATCTTGTCGCGTTAAACCCGCACATGGCAAGGTCGCTCATCCTTTCGGTCCCGCCCGCGATCATGAAGTCCGCCCTGCCGGAACGAATCAGGTTCATTGCCTGTCCGATGGCATAAGTTCCGGCCGCGCACGCGTTCGTCACCAGCAGTGAAGGGCCTTTGAGGCGATACCGCTGGGATATGTAATTCGGGATCAGGTCGCTCCTATATCGGAGCACATCTTCTGTCAGGATCGAATCAAATCCTTCGCGGTTCCATTTGCTGTGAAAGTTGGAACTGTCCGCCCCGGTCGTCGTGCCGACGATCACCCCGGACCGGAACCGGTCTTCAAACCCTGGGTCGAAATCCGTGCCATCAAACGCGTCCAGGACCGCTGCGTGCAAAAGCTGGGTGGAACGGTCCAGGATATCCGTGTCCTTCCCGTCAAGAAAGGTTTCAGGCTTGAAGTCCCGGATCTCCCCTCCCCTGGCGTTCGCATAGTGATCCGTATCAAAGGTTGTGATCTGTCCGATTCCGGACCGGCCTTCCTTCATGGACTGCCAGAAACGCTCCCGGGTAATCCCCACGGGAGTAACCACCCCTACCCCAGTGATGACGACTCTCCTATTCATTGGCCTCTTCTTCCAGGAAAACCATGAATCCCAGTTCCGCCCTTGCCACCTTTTTTTGTTCCACATGAACCGAACACGCGACTTGAACCAGGTTTTTCACCTGTTTTACGATTTCGGACTCGATGATCATTTGATCGCCGGGGACCACCTTTTGCAGGAATCTTGCCTTGTAGA
>JAJYSD010000238.1 GCA_021793745.1 Bacillota bacterium | reverse complement strand
TCCGCGCCCAAGGGGGCGATGATGACCCATCGGGCCTTGATGCACGAGTACATCAGCTGCATCACCGCCCTGGACTTTTCTCCGGAGGACCGTCCGCTCCACGCCCTTCCCCTCTACCACTCGGCCCAGATGCATGTTTTCCTGATGCCCTACCTGATGCTGGGGGCGACCAACTACCTGTTGGAGACGCCAAAGGCCCCGGAGGTGCTCCAAGCGATCGCCGAGGAACGGATCGACAGCTTCTTCGCTCCTCCGACCTTCTGGATCGCCCTGCTCAACCATCCCGATTTCCACCGGCTGGATCTGACCAGCCTGACAAAGGGTTATTACGGCGCCTCCATCATGCCCGTCCCCGTCTTAAAAAAGTTGAAGGAAGCCTTGCCGAAACTGGACCTCTACAACTGTTTCGGCCAGTCGGAGATCGCCCCCCTCGCCACGGTCCTGCGGCCGGAGGAGCACGAAGCCCGTCCTGATTCGGCGGGAAAGCCGGTCCTCTTCGTGGAAATGCGCGTAGTCAACGACGACATGGAGGATGTCGCCCCCGGAGAAGTCGGCGAGGTGGTATACCGTTCTCCCCAATTGTGCGTCGGTTATTGGGACAAACCCGCGGAGACGGCGGAGGCCTTCGCGGGAGGCTGGTTCCATTCGGGGGACCTGGCCCGGATCGATGAAGAGGGATACATCACCATCGTGGACCGGAAAAAGGATGTCATCAACACCGGCGGGGTGCTGGTCGCCTCCCGGGAGGTGGAGGACGCCCTCTACTCCCATCCCGCAGTCAAGGAGGTGGCCGTCATCGCCACGCCCGATCCCAAATGGATCGAAGCGGTGACCGCCATCGTGGTGCGGAAAGAAGGGACCCGGGTGGAGGCCGAGGACATCATCCGGTGGGCCAAGGAGCGCTTGGCACCCTTCAAGGTTCCGAAGAACGTGCACTTTGTCGAAGATCTGCCCCGCAACGCCTCCGGGAAAATCCTCAAGCGAAAGCTCCGGGAGCAGTTTTCCGACGCCGGCGCCTGAGGGACCGCGGCGATGGCGGGGACAACTGGGACATCAGCCACACGTCGGTAAAGCCTTTCACACAAAGTTCATCCTTGCAGCATCCATGGCGAAGTATAATGAAATTACAACCATGAATGCCTCTGCACCTCTTGTCCCTACGAACATCGATATCGCTGGGCACCACGGAAAGGACTGATTTCACATGCACTGGGGTCGGTTTTCGACCGCGTTGCTGATCGTCATCCTCGTCTTTGCCATGTCCGCCTGCGGGAACACCCCGGACAGCGAAACCGCTTCGGACAGCGCGGAACACTCCGATAACCACGAGGGACATGACCCAGACGCATCGCCCTCCTCTCCCGAGGTGAAGCTCACGCTGCCTGAAGATGCGAAGGCCGGAAAAGAAGTCTCCATCCAGATCACCGTCACCCACGAAGGGGAGCCGGTGAACGACGCGGACGAAGTGCAGTTTGAAATCTGGGAAAAGGGAGCACCCGAGGATGAGCACGAGATGATCGATGCGGAAAAAACGGGAGACGGTGTATACAGTGTGAAAAAAACCTTCCAGGATCCCGGAGAGTACAAGGTGATGTATCACGTGACGGCGAGGGGCAGCCATGTGATGGAGCCCGCCGAAACGCTGGTTGTCCGGTGATCGGAGGGGATTCCGACCGACCACAGGGTGCCGGGAACGATGTCCCGGGCAACGGGGGATCTGCGGATCCCCCTTTTTCCGTTCAGGTTTCGGCCTTCGCCACCGGAAGGCCCTTTCCATGAAAATAATCGCACCTGGCCTTTCGGGGCATACAGGGACACGAGGAGGGCAGCGTGTCCCTTTTTTTCACCGCAGATCGTTGTACAATGAAAAGGGACCGATCCCGAAAACCGCCTGCGCTCCACAATCGGTCAAAGCGGGAGTGCGGCGTCGATGGAGGGCGTTATGGCTGTCAGCCCCGTGCTTCAGATCCGCAACGTGAGCAAAGAGATCCACCGCCGGCGGATTATCCATTCCGTCTCCCTGAAAGTATATCCGGGGGAGGTGATGGGGCTCCTCGGCCCCAACGGTGCGGGAAAAACCACGCTGATCCGGATGATGACGGGCCTCATCACCCCCACCCGGGGAGAAATCCGCATTCAGGGAAAAAGCGTACAAACCCACTTTGAAGAGGCGATCGGACATGTGGGGGCGATCGTGGAGAATCCGGAATTCTACCCGTTCCTGACGGGATACAAAAACTTGCTCCACTTTGCCCGGATGGTGCCGGGCGTGGGCGAAAAGCGGCTGCGGGAAGTCATCGCCCAGGTCAAACTGGAGGAAGCCATCCACGATCCGGTCAAGACCTATTCCCTGGGGATGCGCCAGCGTCTGGGCGTGGCCCAGGCCATCCTGCACCGCCCCTCCCTGCTCATCCTGGATGAGCCCACCAACGGATTGGATCCCGCCGGCATCCGCGAACTGCGGGATTACCTGCGCCATATCGCCAAAGCGGAAGGAGCGGCGGTGCTCGTATCAAGCCATCTCCTGTCGGAAATGGAGCTGATGTGTGACCGGGTGGCCATCCTGAGGCGCGGAAAGCTGATCGATGTCCGGCCGGTGACCGAGATCCTCCGGCGCGATTCGGAGGAACTGCAGACCCGCTTCGAGGTGGACCGGACGGATGCGGTTCCGTCGATCTTGCTCCAATTGGGCTGGGAACGGGAATGGAAAAAATGTCCCGGCGGCTTTGAGATTCGGTTGCAGCGGGAGGAGACGGCGGAACTGAACCGGCGGTTGATCCAGGCCGGCGTGCGGGTATACGGCATTCACCGGGTGGAACAGACCTTGGAAGAGCGCTTTCTGGAAATGACGGAAGGGGATCCAACGTGATCAGCCTGGGGAATCTCTATCGGAACGAACTGATGAAAATCATGGACCGGACGCGGACGATCGTCATGCTGGGACTGTTGATCCTGGTCGTCTTCCTGCTGGCACTCGGACAGCGCTGGATCCTCGTGGCCGGTGCTCCCGTGGACCTGTGGGAATTCGCCGCCGGTTGCACCCACCTGCTGTTTATCGTTCAATTGTTTACCCTGGTGGTCGCGGGGGATATCATCTCCAGCGAGTTTGGCTGGGGAACGGTGAAATTGCTGCTCATTCGCCCCGTCAGCCGGACGAAGATCCTGCTGTCCAAATTTGCGGCCGTCATCACGTTCCTTCTGCTCGCAATGGCGGTGCTGCTGATCGCCTCCCTGCTGTTCGGCGCCATCTTTTTCCGATGGACACCGGAATCCGGGAAGGCCCTGTCCGCCTTGAAGCACCTGGGAACGATTTACGGCTTGTATGGAGTGGAAGTGATCGTGATGGCCTCCCTCGCCTTGATGCTGTCCGCCGCCTTCCGCAGCAGCACCCTGTCCGTCGGACTCTCGGTCTTTTTGTTTTTCGCCGGGGCCTTTTTGACGGAAATGCTGAAGGCGTGGGGCGGCGGCAGCTGGGGAAAATACCTGCTGTTTGCCAATCTGGACCTGACCCCGTTTTTCCTCGGTTACGATCCGCCCTTTCCGGGAATGACCCTGGGGCACTCCCTGACCGTCATCGCCGTCCATTGGATACTGTTTTATCTGATCGCCTGGTGGACCTTTGCCAAACGGGACGTTCAATGAAGCAAGCGCTTGAGAAGGGACACGGGACACCCCTTCATCGAAATCATTTTGGAAAAGGTTGTCCGTTGGGTGTAAGGCACCGCCGACTTCTATCGTTTTGCTCCATTGGCGGTCGAACCAATTCCTCCGATTTCTCCTATCGAACAAGCTATTTCAA
>JAJYSD010000237.1 GCA_021793745.1 Bacillota bacterium | reverse complement strand
AATATCCTGGCTACCGGCTGGTGTACTTCATGCCATAGGGAGTATTTTTATTCCCATCGCCGGGATCAGGGGCGAACCGGTCGCATGGTGGCGTGGATCGGTATACGGAAAGGAAGATAGGCGTCATGGAGGACCTTAGACATCGTTGGAATCGAACCAGGGAGCTGATTGAAGCCGCCTGCCGTCGGTCCGGTCGTGACCCCCGGGATGTCCGGGTTGTGGCGGTGACCAAGTATGTGGATGCGGACGCGATCCGAGAAGTGCTGGATGTCGGTCTCACGGACATCGGCGAAAGCCGAGTACAGGAAGCGGTGCCGAAGTGGAAAGCCCTTGATGGCCGGGGCACTTGGCATTTTATCGGCCATCTGCAGCGGAACAAGGTGAAGGATGTGGTCACCCGATTTACATATATTCACTCGCTCGACCGCTATCCCCTGGCCGAGGAGATCAACCGGCGGGCCCGGCAGGTTGACCGGATAATGCGGTGTTTCATTCAGGTCAACGTGTCCGGAGAGCAATCGAAGTTTGGCCTGCCTCCGAGTGAAGTGGTCGAATTTGCACGGGAGGTGGCGGAGCTTCCCTACATTCGGATCGAGGGGTTGATGACAATGGCACCCCGTTCGGATAATTCTGAAGAAATCCGCCCCATCTTTCGCCGCCTGCGGGAGATCCGTGATGAAATTCGTCGGCTCGGGGATCCGAAGCTCCAAGTTCCCCACTTATCGATGGGGATGTCGCAGGATTACACCGTCGCTGTGGAAGAAGGAGCCACGTGGCTTCGCCTGGGGTCGGTCCTGGTTGGTGGATCGCGGTAAAGGGGCGAGTAGGGAGGCGGTTCCGATCAGCAACTTTATGGATCGAATCATGGGTTTTTTCGGGATTCCCGAAGATGATGAACTGGAGGAGTTTGAGGAAACCGAATCCGAACAGCCCCAGGGGCGGGGGCGAAACAAAGTGGTTTCCCTCCATACCCAGAAGCAGATCCGTGTGGTATTGGCTGAGCCGCGTTCCTACGAAGAGGCTCAGGAAATCGCCGACAATCTGAAGAGCCACCGCCCGGTCGTCATCAACCTGCAACGTGTCCGCAAGGAACAGGCGATTCGCATCATCGACTTTCTCAGCGGTACGGTCTACGCACTCGGTGGAAGCATTCACAAGCTGGGAGCTCACATCTTTATGTGCACCCCGGCCAATGTGGACATACAGGGAACGATCTCCGATATGCTGTCTGAAGATACGAATGAGTTATTGAGGTGACCCGATGAATATCGTTTTTGAGATTGTCTCATGGGGTTTCTACGTTTACTATCTTCTGATTTTTATCTACATCATCATGTCCTGGATACCGCAAGCCCGGGAATCGGCGGTGGCTTATGCGATTGCTCGATTGGTGGAACCGTATCTGTCGATATTCAGGAGCATCATTCCACCCATCGGCATGATCGACATCTCCCCGATCGTGGCCATTATCGCCCTCCGTTTTGTGGAGCAAGGAGTCTACTTCATTCTCAGGTGGGTGCTTGGTCCCTTTCTATGAGCCGACGGAAATCAGCGATCTGGGAGCATTTTCATCCGGAGGAGCACCCCTTTGTGGAGCGCGTCCTGGATTGGGTCGATCGGGCAGCGAATCGCGGAAGGCCAGTGCGAACGCCCTTTCTCGATCCGCGCGAGCAGGCGATCGTCGAAGCCCTGGTCGGTCGGAACGGGGAGCTCCAGTCCCCTTCTGACGGGGGTTATCAAGGGGCTGAACGCCGCCGCTGCTGGATCGCTCCCCGGTGGATCCCGCCGAAGGAGGAGGCGTTCGGCCTGTCGTTTTTGTCGATCCGGACCAAGGGGCGTTCCGGTGAGCTGAGCCATCGGGATGTGTTGGGTTCACTATTGGGGTTGGGGATCAAGCGAGAGATGGTCGGGGATATTCTCATTTTGCCGGAACGATGCTTCGCGATTGTTGCGGAGGAGATCGCCGAATATGTCCTCCTTCACTTGACCCGAATCGGATCGAAGTCGGTGTCTATAGAGCTGTGCGATCGAAACGAATTGGTTTTGCCGGAGCGGCAAACGAAACAGTGGACCGTTTCGGTGGCTTCCCTGCGGGTCGATGCCCTGGTGTCCAGTGTTTTCCGATTGTCCAGGGCCAAGGCTTCCGAGGCGATCCGCAGCGGAAAGTGCCGGATCAACTGGCAGGTGACGGAGGACCCGTCCCGTCTGCTGGAGGAAGGCGATACCGTCTCTCTGAGAGGGTGGGGGCGGTTTCGAGTCGATGTCGTGGAGGGAAAAACAAAAAAGGGAAGGGTTCGGGTCCGGGTGGAGCAGCCGAAATGAGGGATGGATGAGGTGTTGGAAGGGGCATCGCTTCCCGAAAAAAGGAGGAGAGCCAATTTTTGACTCAAAAAATGGACAAGTCGGTGTGGCTTTCCGGCAGGATTTTTGTTAGTATTGTCGAATAGGGAACGTTGAAGCACTCCCGAGGAGGTGTCGATCATGCCGCTTACGCCATATGATATACACGATAAAGAGTTTAAACGCTCTTTCCGCGGTTATGATGTGGACGAAGTGAATGATTTTCTCGATCAGATTATCAAGGAGTTTGAATTTCTGATCCGGGAAAAGCAGCAATTGGAGCAGCAAGTGGAAGAATTACAGGCGGAATTGGAACGGGTGATGGAGGAGCAGTCGATGACGGCTCCGGTGCCGTCTCGGGAAGCTCAACCGGCCCAACCGCCGCAACGTTATCAGGATACTCAGGTGACTTCTGCTACCGCTCTGACTTCGATGGAACAGAGCATTCACAAATCGATTCGTGTGGCGCAGGAAGTGGCTGAAGAGGTGCGCCTCAATGCCAAGAAGGAGGCGGAATTGATCGTTCAGGAGGCGGAGAAGAACGCCGACCGGATCATCAATGAAGCGCTCCAAAAAGCCCGGAGCATCCACAGCGAGCTTCTGGAATTGAAACAAAAGGCGACGATTTACCGCGCCCGTTTCCGCACCTTGGTTCAGTCTCATCTCGATATCCTGGAGAACTCCGATTGGGAGTCCCTGGAGGAGTTGGAAGAGGGGCTTGAGGAAGCAGGCAAGCAGTTGGAGGAGTACGCCGAACAGCAGGAAACGGCCGAACTCGAAGGTGGGATGGACGGATTCCATACCCAGGAGTACGAATCGCCGGTCTTTGAAGATGAGGCCTCCTACGAGATGGAAGAGGAGGACGAACCCAGGCGGGAACTGCGCCGTACCTCCCGTAAGCTGAAGAAAAAAGCGATGTTCTGATCGAAATCAAACCATATCAGACAATTCTTGACTCACCCCTTGAAAGCGGGTATAATTGCCAAAAACGATTTTTTGGAAAAGGCGAAGAACGGGACGAGTAGACAGAAAGCCTGCGGACCAGCGAATTAGGGTAGGGTGGAAGCCTAATCCAGACTTCTGTCCAAAATCCCCCGGGAGCCGTCGCCTGAAACGCCTTGGAGTAGGGTAGACCGGGTCATTCACGTTACGAATGGGAAAGTGGGTGCGTTTTTCCTCGCCGGAAAACGGACCTATTAGGGTGGTACCGCGGGAACCTTCTCGTCCCTAGGGGATGGGGGAGGTTTTTTTCTTTTTACAGGAGTGTGAGGAAAGCATGGATTACAGCCATACCTTAAATCTGCCGAAGACCGATTTTCCCATGCGGGGCAATCTTCCCAAGAGAGAACCGGAAATTCAGACCTGGTGGGATGAGATCGACATTTATCATCAGGTGCAGAAGAGGCGACAGGGAAGGCCGAAGTTTGTGCTGCACGACATCGGCAAGGCGCTGACCCACGA
>JAJYSD010000236.1 GCA_021793745.1 Bacillota bacterium | reverse complement strand
GCTGGCGGCGGCGCTCCGGGAAAAGGGATACGATGTGGGGGAAGTGCATGGTTTGTCTGACCGGGGGCGGAGTCGGGAGGCCCTGGCCAAGCCCATTACCGTGGCCACCGCCACGGTGGAGGTGGGGGTGGATTTTCAGGGGGAGATCCGGAAGGATTTTCTCGTGTTCGAAGCGCGCAACGCCGGCAGTTTCATGCAGCGGTTGGGGCGGATCGGCCGGGGAAGCCGGTCCAATCCGGAGCCGCCCCTTCACGTGTGGGCTTACGTGCCGGGACATGTGGCCAATCAAATTCAGGACCGGGGAGATACGGAGATGACCCGGGCGGAGCTGGAAGAGGTCGTCACGGGAGCGTACCGGTATTATCAGGATTTTTCCCCTTACATTGAAAAGGTGGGGGGCATGAACCTGGTACACGGGTATTATCTCCAGAAAAAACATCATGTGGACCGGGAACAGTCCCCCGCCCTTAAGCAGATCCGAATCCTCGCCGAGCGCATGTACGGATTGGGCTTTGAGGAACAGAACCGGCGGTATCGGGAGTGGAAACGGGAGAAACTGCTGGAGCCGGTGCTGAGTTTCCGCGGGCAAAACAATTTGGAGTTTCAGCTCTACGGATGGGATGAGGAAGAGGCGGAAACTTTTTATCCGGACCTTTGGTTTTGGGACGAAACCGCTCCCGATTTTCCCCTCAAGCGCTATGATTGCCATTTCGTTCTCCGGCGACGCCGGGTGCGGTTCGTGGATCAGGAAGCGATGAAACGGCGGGTGAAGGAGCACCTGTCCGGACCGGAACGGGAAGAGTACCTCGAAGCGCTTTCCCGGGACCGCGTGCTGGGGTATGCGGTGGCCATGGGCGTTCGGGACAAACCGGCGAAATTGGTATGGCGGCTTCCCGTCAAGGCGGGTCGATGTGCCGAACAATTGGTGCGCTTGGATCGACTGCGTCTGGAGTCGGACGATTCCGGATTGAATGAACAGCTGAATCTGTTGTTTCAGTCCATGGGTCGCACCTCCTGGATTGTGTACATTATTAAACGCTCCGTCGGCGAATTGACCGATCTCCTGCGCCTGCCGCCGATGTTCCGCCTCTATCCCGCCAAATCCCGGCAGGGTGCGGATTGGAGCATCGCCTTCAATTCCGAGGCGTTCCAACTGTGGAGTGTGTGGGAAACCGTCCGGAACGCGGTGTTCCGACATGCATGTTCTAGTGGATGCTCATGCCATCAATGCCTATGCCTACTGTCCCCGGCGTTGTTACTACGAATATGTGGAAGGCGTGTTTTACCACAATGTGTATACCATCCACGGAAAACTGCTCCACGAACGCGTTGACCGCTTCGGAAAGGAACAGCGGGGGGAACGGCAACTTCACCGTTCCCTCCACTTGCGATCGGAAAAGTTGGGACTTTCGGTGCGGTGTGATGTGATCGAGGAGGCGGACGGGATGATTTACCCCGTCGAATACAAGCGGGGGCGTCAGGCAGGATGGGAGAACAATCACCTGCAGCTCTGCGCTCAGGGAATGGCTTTGGAGGAGCGGATCGGAAAAGCGGTTCCCTTCGGATATCTCTTCTACTACGGGTCCTTCCGCCGGGAGAAAGTGGCGCTGGATGAGGAACTGAGGGAACAAACCCGGCAAACCATCGAAGCCATCCGGAATCTCTACGGTCAGGAGCAGCCGCCTGCCGGAATTGATGACGGACGTCGTTGCAGTAAGTGCAGTATGGTGGACTATTGCCTGCCGCAGGAACGAGGCCGCCTGAAGGGGAGAGTGCCATGGGAACGTTTTATTTGAGTGAACCCCACTGCTTTGTCCGGAAGGAATCGGAACGTCTCAAAATTTACAAGAACCGGTCCTTGCTCAGGGAGGTACGGGTTCAGGAATATTCCCGCTTTTTCATTCACGATTCCTCCACCTTGACCACCGATGCCCTGATGCTTATGGCCGAAAAGGGAATTGATGTGGTGTATTTTTCGGGAAACCGCATGGTCGGCCGGTTTGTCGGGCCGGAAAATCGAAATGTCCGGTTAAGAATCGCCCAGGTCCAGGCTCATTTGTCGGAAGAGACGAGCTTGCGGATCGCGCGGAATCTGGTATTGGCCAAATTGAAAAACACCCGGACCAGTCTGCAGCGTTTTGCAAGGCGCAAGGAGCTGGACTTCGAGTTTGTGATCGGATCTCTGAAACAAGCGATGAAACAGGCGCTGCAGGCGAAAGACCTGGATGAATTGCGGGGTATCGAGGGGATGGCCGCCAAACGCTATTTTGAAGCGTTTCCAGCGTTAATCCGGGACAGCGGTTTTTCCTTCGACGGTCGCAGCCGGCGCCCGGCCAAAGATCCCGTCAACGCTCTGTTGAATTACGGCTACGCTTTGTTGCGGGCGGAACTGACGGGTGCCCTCCAGGCTGCGGGTCTGGATCCATATATCGGTTTTCTCCACCGCGAGCGGTACGGCCGGGAATCCTTGGCCCTTGATGTGATGGAAGAATTCCGTTCCATCCTGGTGGACAATCTGGTGGTTAAGGTGATCAACCAGGGAATGATTCAGCCCGATGATTTCACCTTCGATCTGGGGGAGCCGCGACTCAAAGATTCCGCCCGAAAGCGATTTTTGCAGGCCTTTGATCGCCGCAGAAAAGACGAAGTGTTCCATCATCTGCTGCAACGAAAAATGAGTTATCGGGAAGTGTTCCACAAGCAGGCCATTCTGCTTGCCAAATTCCTCAAAGGGGAGATGGAGGATTATTATCCGTTCTTGGCCAAATGACGGGGGGAAACGGTGACGTGAAACGGGTGGTTTGTTATGATGTTGTCGATGACCGCAGGAGAAATCGGATCTTCAAGTTGTTGAAGGATTACGGCCGGCGGGTGCAATATTCCGTTTTTGAAGTGGAATGTGATGAGAAAAGCTGGATCCAGCTGGAGTTTCGCCTGTCGGCTTTGTTGTCGGAGGAAGACTCCCTCTGTGTGTATACGCTGTGTCAGTCTTGCACACATCGCACCTTTTACAGAGGAAATTTCATCCGATGGTTGATGGAGGATCAAAATCCGATTCTGTAGGAGGATGTTATGTACCGGTTATGCTTGAAAGTGGACTTCCCCGCGCCCTTTCGGGGAAATCCGGTCGGCGTGTTGTCCCGGCGGTTTCATGCCTTTGTGTTGAAATCTCTGCAGCAGGAATCCCCCCAATTGTCCCAAGAAATCCATGATCGAAAGGAAAGACAGGTTTTTTCCACCCATTTGCTGCTTAACAGGGGGGAAATCCGGATTAACACACCGGATCGGGAGATCGCCTCATGCCTTCAGCGGTATTTTTTGCAGAAGGCGGAGGTCAATTTATTGGATTGGCGGGGGATCGTGAGGGAACTGCACTGCCAAACCTACGATTTATCACGGATTGACGAGCGGTTTTCGGCCAATCTCACCTTGTATTTTTTGACTCCGACTACTTTCTATCAGCGGAAAAACTACTATCCGTTGCCGGAGCTAAAGCGCCTCTTTTCCAGTGCCGCCAAGGTCAGTGAGATTGTCACTGGGCAGCGCGTGGAATGGGAGACGCTCGAGCCGCTGATTTATCCCGTCCGGATCGAAGATCTCAACGTGAGGACGGAGCGGGTTTCTTTTGGAGAATTCAACGTTATCGGCTTCAAAGGGAAAATGGCCATGAGCCTGAAGGCCTTGCCGGAGGAGTCGCAGCGCATGATGTGGCGGCTGCTTGCTTACGGATCCCTGATGGGATTTGGATACAAAACGGCCTGGGGGTTGGGGCAAACCCTCCTCGATCCCCTGGATGATGCCCGCG
>JAJYSD010000235.1 GCA_021793745.1 Bacillota bacterium | reverse complement strand
TAGCCACTGATCTTCGGGAACCGATCGGAGAGGCTTGGCCGGAACCCCTTTCACAATGGTTTTGCCGGGAACATCCCTCGTCACCACACTTCCTGCCGCCACAAATCCCTCTTCATGGATCGTCACTCCCGGAAGCAAGACCGCTCCGGCTCCAATTCTTCCTCCTCTTTTCACATACACCCCCTTCAAGGAAATCGGACGGGGGCCGCGGGCTGCATAGGGATCGTTGGACGTCACCACGCAGGGAGCGACAAACACATCATCCTCCAAGCGGGAAAACGCCGTGATATATGCATTGGTCTCCAGTTTAACCCGCTCCCCCACACGGATGTGATTTTCCAACGTCACCCCTCTGCCGACCACACACTGCTTTCCGATGACGACGTGCTCTCTCACAGTTGCGAGATCCGCGATAAAGCATCGTTCGCCGATGACACACCCGCGGTACACAATGCTGTTGCTCCCGATTTGCACCCCGTTCTGAATCCGGGCGGGAGCGGCAGTCGCTGCCTTCGCTTTCATCGGCTTCTGACCCAGAATCGTATGGTCGCCGATGACCACTTGATCGCCGATTATCGTCTGATCATGGATGATCACGTGGGAGCCGATCTCCACGTCGTCCCCCACCACCACCTGCGGACCAATATAGGAAAACATCCCGACGCGCACATTGCTCCCCAGCTGGGCTTTCGGATGAATAAAGGGCTTCAACGGGCCTTCTCCTCCTTGAAAAACCGGACCACGGCCTTGATGATGGTTTCCTGCTCCGCATCGGACAGTTCCGGATAGATCGGCAATGCCAACGTCGTCCCCGCCACCGCCTCCGCCCGGGGCAGAGAGGGCACGGGAAAGCGATCATTCCAAGCCCTCTGATGGTGCAGGGGCATGGGATAATAGATTTCGCATCCGATTCCACGGTCTAACAGCCACTGTTTTAGGGAAACGCTGTGGGGAGTTTGAACAACGTACAAGTGGTAGGTTGGGGTAACGCGGGGAGACTCCGAAGGCAGTTGAAGGGGCAACCCTCGAAAGGCCTCTCGATAACGCCGGGCCAACGCCCGCCGCCGAAGATTCCATTTCGGGAGATGCTTCAGC
This sequence comes from Bacillota bacterium, assembly GCA_021793745.1. Taxonomy (GTDB): domain Bacteria; phylum Bacillota; class Bacilli; order Thermoactinomycetales; family DSM-44946; genus Planifilum. The sequence continues at coordinate 2,724 of JAJYSD010000235.1, read as the reverse complement.
TTGACCCGCAGGATTGCCGCCTGAATCTCATCTAGCCGGCTGTTGAAGCCGAAACAGGAATGGTGATATTTCCGGTAGGTTCCATGGGTGCGCAACCGGCGGAGCCGTTCACACAATTCCGGATCGGACGTCGTAATCATGCCGCCGTCCCCGACTCCGCCCAAGTTTTTCGTGGGATAAAAGGAAAAACAGCCGACATCGCCCCAGGATCCCACCGGTTTTCCCCCGATTTCGGCGCCAATCGCTTGACAGGCGTCCTCCACCAGGTGGAGTCCGTAACGCCGAGCGATGGAGGACAGCGACTTCATATCGGCGGGATATCCGAACAGGTGGACCGGGAGGATCGCTTTCGTGCGGGCGGTGATCGCCTGTTCCACCTGCTCGGGGTCCAAATTATAGTGATGGGGATCGATATCTACCAAAACCGGCCTGGCGCCCGTATGCACGATCGCTTCGATGGTGGCGAAAAACGTGTATGGGCTGGTGATCACCTCGTCTCCTTCCCTCACCCCCAGCGCGTGTAGGGCCAAAAACAGCGCATCGGTTCCGCTGTTCACGCCGATGCCGTAGCGGGTTCCGCAATAATCGGCGATTTCCTGCTCCAAGGACTGGCAATTGGGGCCCAAGATAAATTGTCCCTGATTCAACACCGCGCCGACCGCCCGCTCCATCTCACCCTTCAGGGTTTGATGCTGACGAACGATATCGATTAACGGGATCATCCGACCCACCTCCCCCTCCATCCTATGACGAACCGCGGTTGATTATTTCCGAAGGGAGATGGAGTCCTTGTCCGGAAAAAACGTTTCCATCGGTCTGGTGGGAGCCGGGTTTATGGGAGAAAATCACCTTCGAAATCTGAGCACCTTACCCGATGTCGAGATTGTCGGGGTTTTTGATTCCGTCTGTTCCAGGGCCGAAGCCCTAGCGGGAAAATACCGGGTACCGCCGGCACGCTATCTGCGGGACTTGATGCAAAGGGCTGAAGCCGTCGTCATCTGTGTGCCCACCACCGCCCACTACGCGGTGGCAGCGGAAGCGATCCGGAACGGATGCCATGTGTTCGTGGAAAAACCCTTCACCCATACGGCCGACGAAGCCCGATCCCTGTGTGATTTGGCCGAAAAATATCGAGTCCACATTCAAGTGGGACATGTGGAGCGGTTTAATCCGGTGATTCAGACCCTTTTGGCCTCGGTCCAATACGAGGATTTGGTCATGGGGGAATTTTATCGATATGTCCCTTTGAGAAAAAACATCGATGCAGACGTATTGCGCACCTTGATGGTTCACGATCTGGATTTGATCCTCCACATCGCCGATCGGATGAAAACCGCTCCGGTCCACCTCGCCGCCTCCGGCCAGGTCGTGTACCCGAAGGCGATGAACCGGGGCCTGATCGACAATGCCCTGGTCCAAATCCGCTTCGATACTTCCCTTCAGGTTACGACCCATGCGGTCCGCACGGGGGGCCTGCATCGGCGGGAGATCGTTCTGACCGAATCGGATCAAACGTGGGTTGCCGACCTGTTGAACCGTCGGCTGCATCGGTTCATCCGCAGGGGGCGGTACAGCAAACAAGTCGAACACCAGGTGATCGAGACGCCTGCGTCATCGCCCTTGCGGGAGGAGATCCGGCATTTTGTTTCATCGGTGAAAACCGGTCGCGCCCCTCTGGTGACCCAGCATGACGGGCTTGAGGTCATGGAGTGGATCGAACGAATCCGCTCAACCATGATAACGGGGAGTGATGGATCTTGATTCTAGTTACCGGAGCCGATGGTTATATCGGCTGGCCCTTGATGCTGAAACTGAGTCGAGCCTTTCCCGAGGAAAGAATCGTCGGCGTGGACCATTTTGGACGGCGGCGATGGGTCGAGGAAGTCGGAAGCGTCAGTGCGATTCCGATCGCGCCGATGGACAGGCGGATAAAGACGGCAAAGGAGTTCGGGATGCGCAACCTCTCTTTCATCGAAGCGGACCTGACCCACTATCAGCGGGTTTGCCAGCTATTGAAAACCTTCCGACCCCGGGTCATCCTGCACGTGGCCGCCCAGCCGGCCGCCCCCTACTCCCACCTGCATGCTCCCCTGGCTGATTATACCCAGGAGAATAACAACCGGATGTGCCGCAATCTGCTCTGGGGCTTGAAGGAATGCGGCTTGGAACATCAAACCCACCTGATTGAAACCACCACGACGGGGGTTTACGGATCGCCCAATTTCACCATTCCCGAAGGATTCATCCATGTGGAAACGGACACCGGATCGGATACGATTCCCTATCCCGGAATGGCCACATCCTGGTATCACATGAGCAAAGCCAATGACATCAACAACCTGTACCTGGCATCCAGACTGTGGGGGCTGACCATTACCGATTTGAGGACAGCCATCGTGTTCGGAACCGGAACCCCAGAAACGCGGCTCCACCCTGATCTGGCCACCCGATTCGACTTCGATTACTACTTCGGGGTTGTTCCCAACCGTTTCTGTGCGCAGATGCTGGCCGGCCACCCGATTACCATCTACGGAAAAGGGGAGCAGAGAAAACCGATGATCGCCCTGGAAGATGCCGTCGACTCCCTGGTCCAAGCGGCCGCCTATTCCCCAGAACAAAAATTCCAGGTGTTCAACCAAATGACCATCCTGGCAAGCCCCAAACAGCTGGCGGGGTGGGTCCAGCTGGCAGGGAAACAGCGGGGACTTCCGGCCGAGGTCACCC
>JAJYSD010000234.1 GCA_021793745.1 Bacillota bacterium | reverse complement strand
TGTGGCGCAGGTGGTCGGGGTCCTCGTCGGTGTGGAGATCGGCCGGGGCAACATTCCGCCGCAAATGGCCCTCCCGGCTCTGTTTGCCATCAATCCGCAGGTGGGCTGTGATTTTGTTCCCGTCGGCCTCACGCTGGGGGAGGCGAAGCCGGAGACCATCGAAATCGGCGTTCCCGCCGTTCTATTCTCCAGAATGGTGACGGGCCCCTTGGCGGTCTTGATCGCTTACCTGTTCAGCTTCGGGCTTTACGCCGATTAGAAGCCGGGAAGGCTTCCGGTGTCTAGGGGTTGCCGGGTTGCAGCGCACATCCTTTTCCCGGGATCTGTCCTTCTCCACCCGGGGCCGGGGTGATCATCTCTGTTTGGGAGGAATGGCTGGATGCGATGCTTGTTTTCCTCAACGATCGTTAAAATCGGGAGCATGGTCGATGACCTTATCCAGGAAAAGATGTTGGTGATATTTGATGAAGATGCTCCCGAAGAGCTGCATGATCTGTCCCTACTCCACACCAAGTCCCCCCGGTTTGAACCGGTGCAGCGGGGCGATTACCTGGTGATCGGAGATCAGTCCTTCCAAGTGACCAGTGTCGGCGGGAAAGTGAATGAGACCCTCCGGGAGATGGGGCACTGCACCATCAAGTTTGAAGGAAAGGACCGGTCCGAGCTGCCGGGGGTCCTCCAGGTGGCCGCCCTGGATCATCCCGCTTTGGAGCTCGATGCACCCTTGATGTTTGTCCGCAAATAACTTCACGGGGGTGGGGAGAAATTGCTGGGTATCAAGCGGAGGCTGAAGGAATTGGAGAAGCAGGGAAACGCCATCCGGGTCGGGTTGATCGGCGCCGGACAGATGGGGCGCGGGTTGATCTCCCAGGTTGGGAAAATCGCCGGAATGGAAGTGGTGATCACCGCCGATATCGTGCCGGAGGTGGCGGAGCTGGCCTATCGGAAGGCGGGCGCCTCCCCTTCCTCGATTCTGAAGACGGAAGATCCGGAAAAGGCGGACAGGTGGATTTCCTCCCGGGGGAAGGTGGTGACCCGGGATGCCCGGATGGTGGTGCATTTGGATTCGGTCGATGTGGTGGTGGACGCCACCGGCATTCCGGAGGTGGGGGCGGAGATCGCATGGCATGCCATCCTGAATCGCAAGCACATCGTCCTGCTCAACGTGGAAGCCGATGTCACCGTTGGCCCGGTGCTCAAGAAAATGGCCGATGTGGCCGGGGTGGTATATACGGGAACCGCCGGCGATGAACCCGGAGCGATTATGGAGCTCTATGATTTTGCTTCGGTCCTCGGATTTGAAGTGGTCGCCTTGGGCAAGGGGAAAAACAATCCCCTGGATGTGTCCGCCACCCCCGACAGCGTGGCCGATGAGGCACGGAAGAAGGGTGTCAATCCCAAGATGCTCGCCTCCTTCCAGGACGGCACCAAGACCATGGTGGAGATGACCGCCGTATCCAATGCGACGGGGTTTTTGCCCGATGTTCCCGGAATGCACGGCCCCAAGGCATCCCTGGAACTCCTGCCCCGCCTGTATTCCCTGCGGGAGGAGGGAGGCATCCTTCACCGGAAGGGGGTCGTCGACTACGTGGACGGGGTGGCTCCGGGGGTGTTTGCGGTCATTACCACGGACCATCCCGCAGTCCACGACCAGATGAAGTATCTCAAGATGGGGGAAGGTCCCCATTACGTCCTCTACAGGCCCTATCATCTGACCAGTCTGGAGACGCCGATCTCCATCGCCCGGGCGTTTTTCGACCGGGAGCCGACCATCGCTCCCTGCTGCGGTTCGGTTTCTGAGACGGTTGCGGTGGCCAAAAAGGATTTGCAGGCCGGAGAGGCATTGGACGGGATCGGAGGATTTACCGTTTACGGTCGAATCGTATCCGCCGAGGAGCAGAGAAGGGAAAGGGCGCTGCCCATCGGGCTGGTAGGTGCCAAGGTCCGAGTGAAACGCGGGGTCAAAAAGGGAGAAGTGTTGACCTATGACGATGTGGAGTGTGAGGAGCGGAACCGAATCTGGCTCCTCCGCGAAATCCTGGAAAAGGAAAATCAATCATCGGTTTTTCAAAGGGGATGCATATGAGAAAGCGGGGTGACCTTTCCGGTTCCGGATGCGGAAGAAGGAATGCCTATGGATCGGTGGAGTGATAAGCGGCAATTGGTCCGAATCGCCAAACTGTATTATTTCGAAGGTTTGACGCAATCGGAGATTGCGAACAAGGTGGGGATCTCCCGGCCGATCATTTCCAAAATGCTTCAGAGGGCCAGGGAGTGCGGGATCGTGGAGATCGTCATCAAGGACGATACCCTCCGCACCGTGGAATTGGAACAGGCGTTGGAGTCGGCCTTTCCGCTGAAGGAAGCGGTGGTAGTGCCCGTCGATGGGGGCGATGGAGAGATCAACAAGCGCGATGTGGGGAAGGCCGCCGGCCAGTTCGTGGTCCGTCACCTGAAAACGGTGAAAAGGTTGGGCATATCCTGGGGGACCACTTTGAACCATATGGTTCGGGAAATCCCCTTTGTCAATCATGAGAAGTTGAAAATTTTGCCCCTCGTAGGAGGCATCGGACGGAGCCATATCGAAATCCACTCGAATCAGCTGGCCTACGAATTATCCAAGAAGTTGAACTGTGACTGCGAATTCCTGTACGCCCCGGCAGTGGCCGAATCGGTCCGCTTAAAACAGGAGCTGATGAGCTCCGCGGAGATCCGCCACCTGCTCGAAGAAGCGAAACGGGTGGATTTGGCGGTGGTGGGGATCGGCAATCCCCTTCGTTCAACCATGGTGAAAATGGGGTATTTAAATAGTGAGGACCTGGATGATTTGCGGAGACACGGCGCAGCCGGGGATATCAATTCCCGCTTTATCGATGCCGAGGGGAAGGAGCTTTCCATTCCCCTGACGCAAAAGACGATCGGGATCGAACTGCCCCCTTTGCGCCGCATTCCCGTCGTTGTCGGCGTCGCTTCCGGAGTCGACAAAGCCCGGGCGATCTTGGCCGCCCTACGGGGACAATATATCAATGTGCTCGTGACCGACGAAGCCGCCGCGAAACACATCTTGAACCTTCATCGCAATCATTCCACGACTGGCTGACGGGGGGTGAGAGGATGGAATTTCAAGAGCTGCAGTCGGAACTGTACTGTATCAAGTGCGAGGCGAACGAAATGCACGTGCTAACCTATCTCAACCGGCGCCTTTACAAAGCGCGATGTGAAGGTTGCGGTCACGAGCTGTTCATTTCGCCCGATCCCCGTAAGGTGATCTACGACGAGTTCCTCCAGCGGATTGTGACGAAGCCGGAGCGGATTTCCCGGGAATTGAGGGAAAATCCCCGCCGGTTTGTCACTTTGCCCTACCGGGTGATCAGCAAACCTTATCGGATGTACAAGGAAATGCAGGGGCTTCGCCGATTCATCTCCCAGGGCTCCCATCGAAACGGCTCGAAGATCAGTTGATGCACCTCCGGTTGATGCATGAGGCACCAGACAGGGTGCCTTTTTTCGTTTGGCGGGCGCAGTGCGCCGGAAAGGGGGACGGCGGTTTGCGGAATGCTCCGGGGTATATTTGCGTTCCGTTCCGTCAAGGATCGATAAGGAACTACACCTTCATCCGAGAGGGAAGCGAATGGGACGACAGAACCGACAAGAAGAATTGGCCAGAGGATTAAACCATCGTCATATCCAATTGATTGCCATCGGAGGGGCCATTGGAGTCGGCCTTTTTCTGGGTTCGGCCCAGGCGATCCAATTGGCGGGGCCCGCACTCCTGCTCGCCTATGTCATCGGCGGGATGATCATGTTTTTTTTTGATGAG
>JAJYSD010000233.1 GCA_021793745.1 Bacillota bacterium | reverse complement strand
ATAAGGATCATCCCCGCCTTTTTCGGCAAAGCGGCTGGAGGGACCGATTTTCCGCCGAGCGACTTGCCACTGCATCAAGCCGAGGCGGAAAATCGGGTCCCGGATCTCGGACATCATGGGGATGGTCTCCTTCCCCGCTTTTTTGGTTCGCCGCTTACGATTTCAGGATTTCCTCGATCTTTTCCAGCACCGACTCCTCCAACTCGACTTCGACGGCCTTGACGTTTTCCACGATCTGCTCCGGCCGGCTGGCGCCGATCAGAGCGCTGCTGATGGACGGGAGGCGGAGCACCCAGGCGAGGGCCAACTGGGGCAGGGTGATGCCCAGTTCCTTGGCCACCCCTTCCAGCTGTTCCACACGGGCCAGATTGTCGTCGGTCAGGTAGCCCTCCACAAACTTTTTCACCTCGTCCGTCGCGGCCCGGGAACCGGCGGGCGCCTGCTGCCCCCGTTTGTACTTCCCGGTGAGGACCCCTTGGGCCAGCGGCGAAAAGACGACCTGGCCGATGCCCGCTTCATCGCAGAGGGGGATCACCGCCGATTCGATGTAGCGGTTGAACATGTTGTAGACGGGCTGGCTGGCGACGAATTTGTGCAATCCCAGCTCCTTCTGCAACCGGATTCCTTCGGCGATGTTGTGGGCGGGCCACTCGCTGAATCCGGCGTACAAAATCTTGCCCTGGGTGATCAGATCGTCGATGGCCCGCAGGGTCTCCTCCAGATCCGTCTCCGGATCGTACCGGTGGCAGTAGAAGATGTCCACATAGTCGACGCCCAGGGCGCGCAGGCTTTTTTCCACTTCGGAGACGATGTGCTTCCGGCTCAATCCGCGGTCATTCACCCCGTCGCCTACGGGCCAGAAGGCTTTGGTCGTCAGGATATAGCTTTCCCGGGGATACGGGGCGAGGGCTTCCCCCAGCACCTCCTCCGCGGCGTGAGGAACACTCCCGTACACATTGGCGCAGTCGAAATGGTTGATCCCCAGATCATACGCCTGTTTGACGCAGGCGATCGCCTGTTCCTTTTCCGTCACCGTCCCGTAGGTCAGCCAACTGCCGAGGGCGATCTCGGAAACCTTGACACCGCTTTTTCCCAGACGGCGATATTTCATGCGAACCCACCTCCACTTTTCTCTCATTTCGGTACCCGCAATTTTAGTATACATAATAATAAGGATGCTTTAAAATGCGGACGCCCTCTTTTGCGGGGAATCGGTTTTCGGCTCGGCGCGCCGCGGGCTCTTGGCGAAGAAGTAATGGATCGTGATCCCGATGACGATCAGCAGGGAGACGTGGAAAACCGTATGGATCGTGTTGGGGACGATGCCGTTCATTTCCGGCAAAAAGGCGTGGGTCCCGCCGAACAAAACCTCATACCTCGCCACCCGATCCGCCGCTGCGCCGAAGAAGTAGGGAATCCACCATGCCAGGAGAGCCCCCGAAAACAGGGACGGAAAGTAGATGATCAAAAACAGGCGCATCCAGAGGGGATAAGCCTTTCCGAACCGGATGCAACAGAGCGCAAAGGCGATGGCGAAGGGCACGCTGTTGATCAGCGTCGTTCGGATCAGTTCATCCCGCGTATAGTAGGAGTGGACGGCTTTCACATCATTCAGACTCCCCAGGGGAATCCAGTCGTGAAACAACAGGAAGAGCAGGATTTCCCCTTGCAGAAAAAGATACAATCCCTCGAGCTTGCTGATTTTTCGCAATCTGGTCCCTCCAAGGCGGTTTTTTTGAACGGTTTTCCATGGGTATTGTAGCCGATCCGGAGGGATTGGCAAGCGCCGAACCGGAGGGAGGTGCGGCTCTCCTCGGGAACCCGGCGCATAAAGGGAAGGTTTCCCCGGTGCGTTTGCTTCCGTGCGGACGATGGAGGGCCACCTTCCCGTCCGCATCCGGTAAAAAAATGAAGCGGCCGATTGCACCGAACGCCTGGGGCCGTAGGGTGAAGGCGTGATGGGGAGGCCGTTTTTGCCGGGAATTCGGCGGAAAAAAGGCTAGACATTTTTCGGCCGTAACGTATAATAATTCGTAAGGATGAATTTTTATAAAGGAGAGGACCGGTTTTGAGCAAGGGAAAAGTGGTGCTCGCCTACTCGGGCGGATTGGATACATCGGTGGCCATCAAGTGGTTGCAGGAACATTACGATATGGATGTGATCGCCGTATCGATGGATGTGGGGGAGGGTAAAGACCTGGAATTTGTCCGGCAGAAGGCCCTGAAGGTGGGGGCGATCAAGTCGGTGGTACTGGATGTGCGGGAACGGTTCAGCCGGGAATTTCTGCTCCCTTCCCTTCAGGCAAATGCGCTGTATCAGGGGAAATACCCGCTGGTGTCGGCCTTGTCCCGCCCCCTCATCGCCCGCGTTTTGGTGGAGGTGGCTAAGGAAGAGGGAGCGGTGGCCGTGGCCCACGGCTGCACCGGGAAAGGGAACGACCAGGTGCGTTTTGATGTTTCCGTCAGCGCCCTCGATCCGGGACTGAAGGTGCTGGCCCCGGTCCGGGAGTGGGCCATGTCCCGGGAGGAGGAGATCGCCTACGCCGAGCGGCACGGCATCCCCATTCCCGTCGATCTGGACAATCCCTTCAGCATCGATCAAAACCTGTGGGGTCGGAGCATCGAGTGCGGGGTGTTGGAGGATCCCTGGAACGCGCCGCCGGAGGAGGCCTACGAATGGACCAAATCCCTGAAGGATGCGCCGGATGAGCCGACGGAGGTGACGATCGACTTCGAGCAGGGGGTGCCGGTGGCCCTGGACGGGGAGAAATTGCCCCTCCACGAACTGATCTCCCGCCTCAATCGGATTGCCGGGGAGCACGGCGTCGGCCGGATCGATCACGTGGAGGACCGGCTGGTGGGCATCAAGTCCCGGGAAGTGTACGAATGTCCCGCGGCGATGACCCTCCTTGCGGCCCATCGTGAGCTGGAATTCCTCACGCAGCCCCGCGAGATGGCCCATTTCAAGCCGGTAGTGGAGCAGCAGTGGGCGCGTCTGGTATATGAGGGGCTGTGGTATTCGCCCCTGAAGCAGGCCCTGGACGCGTTCATCAGGGAATCCCAGAAAACCGTGACCGGGACCGTACGGGTCCGCCTGTTCAAGGGACACGCCACGGTGACCGGCCGCAGGTCGGCCCGTTCCCTGTACGATGAAAAGCTGGCCACCTATACGCCGGAGGATGCCTTCGATCATCAGGCGGCGGTGGGTTTCATCAAGCTGTGGGGGCTGCCGACACAGGTGTATGCCCAGGTTAACCGGGGAAAGGAGGAAACCGGTGAAGAAGCTGTGGGGCGGAAGGTTTACCAAGAAAACTGACCGGTTGGTGGAGGAGTTTACGGCTTCCATCGATTTTGATCGCCTGCTGGTCGAGGAGGATATCCGGGGAAGCATGGCCCACGCCCGCATGTTGGGCTCCTGCGGCATCCTCACTCCGGAGGAGTCGGAGAAAATCATCGAAGGGCTCGGCAAGATCCGCGACAGGGTGCGGGCGGGAGAGGTCTCCTTTTCCGTCGAGCACGAGGACATTCACATGAACATCGAAAAGCTGCTGATCGAGGAAATCGGCCCCCTCGGCGGCAAATTGCACACGGGTCGGAGCCGCAATGACCAGGTAGCCCTCGACATGCACCTGTACGTTCGGGCCCGCACCGTGGAGATCGTGGAGCTGCTTGCCCGGCTGCAGCAGGCTCTGGTGGCCCAGGCGGAACGGCATGTGGATACCCTCCTCCCGGGATACACCCACCTGCAGCGGGCGCAACCGGTCCGGCTGGCCCACCACCTGCTGGCCTATGTGTCCATGTTTGAGCGGGATGCCGAACGG
>JAJYSD010000232.1 GCA_021793745.1 Bacillota bacterium | reverse complement strand
CGGAGGCGTTCAGCTCCGTTTAGGCTTTCGCTCCCTTCCCCCGGGAGGGGAGAATCGGATACGCCCTGTAAATGCCGTAGGAAACGAATGCAGCGATGGCCGCCTTGATCAGATCTCCGATGATAAAGGGCAAAACCCCCGTCAACAGGGCCTCCTTCCAGCCAAGCCCCACGCCCGTCACCAGCCAAAACACGCCTCCGGCATAGATCAAAAGCATCCCGCCCAAAACATGATAGAGCATCAGCTTCCAGACCGAGAGGGGAGCGCTTCGTTCGGAAAGGAATCCGATCAACCAGGCGGCCAAAACCCAACTCCAAACGTATCCACCGGTCGGACCCGCCAGAACGGCCATCCCCCCTTTCCCCCCAGCCAACAGGGGGGCGCCGAAGGCCACCAGTAAGAGGAAGACGCCCATGCTGACCGCCCCCCACCGGGCCCCCAATACCGAGCCCGCCATCATCACCACCATTGTCTGCAACGTGATCGGGATCGGCAGGGGGATTTGGAGTTGCCCCACCACCGCCACCAGCGCGGCAAACATCGCCGCCACAATCATATTGCGCAACAGCAGAACTTCTCCGGACAACTTCCCGTCACCCCTTCCGCCATGAGGATGGATACAACGCCAACAGCATAAAAAAGAGGTTGACAATTGTCAACCTCTTTTTCTACTTAGGTTAACATTTGTTGTTGCCTGCTTTATTCCCCCAACAGCTCCCGTACATAATTGGGCAATCGGAAAGAGCTCCGGACGATGTCCCGGTTGACATACCGGGTATCTTTATCCCGCAGCCGTTCCTCGATGCCATCCAGGGGATCCGTTCGCTTGGACGCCAGGGTAAAGCTCCAGATCCCTCCGGGGTAAGTGGGAATGGTCGCCAAATAGGTGCGCACATCGGGAAACAGGGTTTTCAAGGTGTCGCGGACCTTTGTCAGCACCCGGGGATGAAAAACGGGAGACTCGCTCTGGCAAACCATGATTCCGTCATCCTTGAGCGCTCTGTGGACATCGCGATAAAAGGGCTCTTCAAACAGGACTTTCGCCGGGCCCACGGGATCCGACGAATCGACGATAATCACGTCATACTCCCCTTTTTTCTCCTTGACAAAGGCTGCACCGTCCTCATACAGGAAGCGGATGCGCGGATCGGGCTCCCCTTCTCCGGCGATCGACGGGAGAAAGCTCCGGCAGACGCTCACCACCCGGGGATCGATCTCCACCATGTCCACCCGCTTCACCGCCGGGTATTTGACCGTTTCCCGGACCGCTCCACAGTCGCCGCCGCCGATGATGCACACGGCGGAAGGGTTCGGATGGGCAGCGAGGGGAATGTGGGTGATCATTTCATTGTAGATCCAACCGTCACGCTCCGTCGTCTGTACAATTCCATCCAATACCAGGGCCCGCCCGAAGCCCTCGGTCTCGATGACGGAGATCTCCTGAAAGTCCGACTTCTCCCGATGCAGCAACGATTTGACCTTCCACTGGACCTGGAAACCGTACTCTTCCTCGGTATCGGACAACCACCAACCGTCTTCCCGGCGGACATACCCTTGGCCGTACTGCTCCTTCTCCATGGCAACCTCCTTCAATCCTCCGCGTTTTATTCATTTTATCACAATCGTCACTGCCCATTCCCCGGTCTGGGGATCCGCCCTGAACGAGCGCCCTGTCCCGACATATGATAATACGACAACAGTGGACGGGAGTGGAAGCCATGATGCGAAAATTTCGCGGAACCCGACCGGGAGACCTTTCCCTGTCCGCCCAACATCCGGCCAATTCCTTTGTACAGGTTGTCCGCAAGGTCCGAGGCGGCGTCGTATCCATCTTGACCGAGGAAGAAGAGTCGGAAAGTCTGAACGACCTGTTTCTGCGCCTCTTCCTCCCCGATTGGAAGGAGCATCAGGAGACGCCCACCCGCCATTTCGCATCCGGTTTTGTCATTCACCCGAAGGGATATATCCTGACCAACGAACACGTGGTCCGCCGTGCCGGAAATGTTTCAGTCCGCCTCTACGGCTACCGCCATCCCCTTCCCGCCCGGGTCGTTTGGGAGGACCGCCATCGAGATCTGGCCGTGATCAAAATCCAACCGCCGTTCCCCCTTCCTCCCCTCCGTTTGGGCTCGTCGGAGGCGACGGCCGTCGGCGAATGGGTGATCGCGGTAGGCAACCCCCTCGGCTTGGATCACACCGTAACCGTGGGCGTGGTCAGTGGCAAAAACCGTCCCCTGCACATCGCCAACCGCCGTTATGACAACGTCATTCAGACCGATGCGGCGATCAATCCCGGCAACAGCGGAGGACCGCTCATCAACATCCTGGGTGAAGTGGTCGGCATCAACACCCTGATCATCTACCCATCCCAGAGTATCGGCTTCGCCATCCCGATCGACGATGTGAAACCGCTGATTCGGAAATTTGTTCAGGGAATCCCGGGATAATTCCGAAAGAAACGCCTGTCGTGGAAGCAGCGGTGGAATGGTATGGCGGAGTCTCAGAATTGCTGACGGATATTTATGAGGCTTAGAACCGGCTTGGTTTGGATCTGGAGACCAAAAGAACGACGACTGCCTCGTTGTGGGCGAAAACCGCTGATTATCTGACTTTGGACACCCGAACGGGTTTGGCAACGCACGATCCGGAACGGAGTGGAAAAGCGGATGATGGACGGCGCGCTTTTCAATGGTGATCACTGCATTGAGCAGTTGGGAACAAAAAAACGCCGATCAGGCGGTAATTTGCGTGACGAATAAATCGGATCCAGGATCATCCGCTTAACAGGAAGGGAGGAATCCGTCCACAAAGAAAAGGGACCTGAAACGGTCCCTCAGCAGGTCATCCATATCGCGAGCGCATTTTCCATGCGGGAAAAATGTGAGGGGAAGAAATGGGGTATCTGTTCTTCCAGACAAGTACGGGACGAAGCCCGTGAAACATCTTGTCAAGCACTGATTACAAGATATGAATCGATGATTGCGGTCCAATTGTGATGGTAACATCCGTCATGATGTCCGATTCCTCACGGGGCGACGCCTTCTTTGATGCGCCCCAACTCGTCGTGCAAACGGTGGGCCCAGCTCCTTTCGCCGATCTCCTCGGCCAGGTGGGCCATCACCTCAAGCTTGTGAACCTTCCAACAATACTCCAGATTGGCATCCAGCGCCTCCTCCCATTCGGACAGGAGGGGCCGGGGAATACAGCCGATCAACTTGTTGTATTCGTGCAGCCGGGCAATTGTCCATTCGAACCAATGTTTCTTGTTCGGATGGACCGTAACAGCATCCAGGGATTCCAGCCATTGATTCAGATCGATCAGATTCAGCCGTTGTCCGAGACGATACTTCCACCATATTTCCGCCAAGCGCTTGTGGAAAGGTTCCATGATCGATCCGCTGCCAACCACCCATCCGGACCAATGCCCGCCAGGCTCCGCATGTCCCACCCGCATCCGATGATGCAACCGGCATCAGTGCCCGGTTTGCGCACGGCAGCAGGCTTCACCTCCTTGATTCCAGGAAATGAGATGGCATCCAGCGACATGAATATGTGATCTCAGGCGCATGTTTGGTCATTACCAGTTTCTATTTTCAGTATAGGATGATTTTTGTCCACATGTCAACCCCTAACGCTCCCTTTAAGCTTTGTGATAATATATCTATGGTGCGTACCGGTTGCGAAGTGGGGTGTCTTCGTGACGAAAACGAAGATCGATGAAGTGAAGGAAATCCTTTCCCGGCGGATTGAAGAAGGGGCTTACGCCCCGGGGCAGCGGCTGCCCTCCGAACGGGAGCTGGCAGAGGAATTGAAAACCAGCCGCCCCAC
>JAJYSD010000231.1 GCA_021793745.1 Bacillota bacterium | reverse complement strand
TGCGCACGGGAATCCCAGTCCAGCTGGCCACCACTTCGGCGATATCCTCTCCGGTCACTTCCGAATCGGTTTTCCCCTGATCCTCTTTCCAGCGGTTGCGGGTGGCCTCCAGCTCCTCCCGCAGCTTCTGTTCCCGGTCGCGGAGGGAAGCCGCCTTTTCGAACTCCTGGCTCTGCACGGCGGCGTCCTTTTCCTTCTTGACGGCCTCCACCTTTTGCTCCAGTTCCTTCAGCTCCGGGGGAATGGTATAGGAGCGAAGACGGACTTTGGAGGCAGCTTCATCAATCAGATCAATCGCTTTATCGGGAAGATAGCGGTCTGTGATATACCGATCGGATAGACGAACCGCCTGCGTGATCGCCTCATCGGTGATCTTCACCCGATGATGCGCCTCATAGCGGTCCCGGAGCCCCTCCAGGATGAGGATCGCCTCTTCGGGGGAAGGCTCGTCGACGACGATCGGCTGGAAGCGGCGCTCCAGAGCGGCATCCTTCTCGATATATTTCCGGTATTCATCCAGGGTGGTAGCGCCCACGCACTGCAATTCGCCCCGGGACAAGGCGGGTTTCAAGATGTTGGAGGCGTCGATGGCCCCCTCGGCTCCGCCGGCGCCGATCAGGGTGTGCAGCTCATCGATGAACAGGATGATGTTGCCCGCCTGGCGGATCTCATCCATGATCTTTTTCAGACGATCCTCAAATTCTCCGCGGTATTTGGTTCCCGCCACCACGGTTCCCATGTCGAGGGTCATCACCCGCTTGCCCCGAAGGGTTTCCGGGATCTCCCCGTCGACGATCCGCTGGGCCAGCCCCTCGGCAATCGCCGTCTTTCCGACCCCCGGTTCCCCGATCAGAACGGGGTTGTTCTTGGTCCGGCGGGAAAGGACCTGGATCACCCGCTCGATCTCCTTGCTCCGGCCGATCACCGGATCCAGCTTCCCTTCCCGGGCCGCCGCCGTCAAATCCCGGGCGAGGCTGTCCAGGGTGGGGGTATTGGCCGCGCTGCTGCCCTGATGGGATGAGACCGTCTCGCTGCTGCCCAGCAGTTGCAGCACCTGCTGCCGCGCCTTGTTCAGGCTGACGCCCAGGTTGTTCAGGACCCGGGCCGCCACCCCTTCCCCTTCCCGGATCAGGCCGAGCAGGATGTGCTCGGTGCCCACGTAGGTATGACCCAGCTTGCGCGCCTCATCCATCGACAGTTCAATCACCTTCTTGGCCCGGGGAGTGTACGCGATGTTGATCGGTTGCCCCTGACCGCGACCGATCAGGGATTCCACTTCCTTCTGGATCTTTTCCAGCCCCAGACCCAATCCGATCAGGGCCTTCGCCGCAATGCCCTCGCCCTCCCGGACCAGCCCGAGCAGGATATGTTCCGTTCCGATGTTACTGTGTCCCAGTCGAACCGCTTCCTCCTGGGCCAGGGCCAGCACCTTTTGCGCCCGTTCGGTAAACCGGCCAAACATCATCGTTGCAACACCTCGCTTGGTGAGAAATTTACTTGCTTTACAGTACCGACGTCCGCCTTTAACGCTTCAGGAGCCGCTTTCCTTCGCCAACCGCTCCCGGATCAGCGCGGCCCGCCGCCTGTCGCGCTCCTCAGGGGTTAATACCTGCCCCGTCTGATACTGCAGAAAGCCCGGCTGGGTGATCACCATCAGTTCGTTCATCACATTGGCCGACACATCCCGGATCAGCCCCAGATCGACGCCCAACCGCACATCCGAAAGCCGGCTCATCGCTTCCTTGGAGTCGATCACCCGGGCATTGGCCAATATCCCGTAGGAACGGTACACCCGGTCCTCCAGCTGAACCGGCGATATCTCCATCAGATGGGCTCGGGCGTTCTTTTCATGCTGAATCAACTGCTGAACGACGCCCTGCAGCTTGTCGATAATTTCATCCTCGGTCAGCCCCAGGGTGACCTGGTTGGACACCTGGTACAGATTCCCGAGGGCTTCGCTGCCTTCTCCATAAATCCCCCGCACCGCCAACCCGACCTGAGTGATGGCCGGCAGGAGCCGGTTCAGCTGTTCCGCCATGGCCAGGGCCGGCAGGTGCACCATCACCGAGGCGCGGATCCCCGTGCCCACGTTGGTGGGGCAACTGGTCAAAAACCCGCACTTCTCATCAAAGGCGTAGTTGAGACGCTTCTCAAACCAGTCATCCAGCTGGTCGGACAACCGCCAGGCGTCCACCAGTTGGAAGCCCGGAAACAGGCACTGAATACGCAGGTGGTCCTCTTCGTTCACCATGATGCTGACGGCCTCATTCCCGCTCAGGATCACCGCCCCGTGACGGGAATCCTCCGCCAGGTTGAGGCTGATCAGGTGCTTCTCCACCAGAACCCGCTTCTCCAGATCGCTGAGGTCCGCCATGGGAATCCACTTCGCGTCGCTCAATACGGGATTGTCCCGTCCCTGACGGATCACCTGCTCCACCCGGTTGAGCACTTCCTTGGCCTGATGCTCCTTGGCGACGATGGGAAAAGGCAGTCCCGCCAGGTTGCGCGCGACCCGGACCCGGCTGCTGATGACGATGTCGGACTGGGGCCCTTTGCCCCGCATCCATTCGCTGACGGAATTCCGGATATAACGATGAAGGGACACGCGCATCAACCTCCCCAACTGTCCAATTGGCCCTGCAGATCCCGAATCCGGTCCCGCAGTCGGGCCGCTTCTTCAAATTCTTCGGCCTGTACGCACCGGGAAAGTTCCTCCTTGAGCCGCTCGATCTCCCGATGGATCTTCAGCTTGCCGCCGGTCCGCTCCGGAACCTTTCCCCGGTGGGAGGTATGCCCGTGGACGCGCCGAAACAAGGGGTCCAGCCGGTCCCTAAAGGTTCGGTAACAATCCATGCAGCCAAAACGGCCCATCTTGGCGAATTGGCTGAAGGTCAAGCCGCACGTGGGACAACGGAGTCCGGTGGATTGAACCCGTTCCGACCGGCCTCCCGGGGCGAGGTCGGGGTTGAGGAACCCCGACAACAGATCCTGCAAGCTGAACCCGGTATCCAGCCCGGTGAATTTCTCCCCTTTTTCCTTGGCGCACTCCTCACACAGGTGATACTCCGTCTTTTCACCGTTGATGATTTTTGTGAAATGCAGGGTGGCCATTCGTTTGCCGCACTCTTCGCATAACACGGCGGCCTCACTCTCCTTTTCCCGCGAATAGGATGGTCACCATCGCCCGCATGATCCGGGCGCGAACCTGATCCCGCAGGGGAACCGGCAGCTGCATGACATCGCGGGCGATGATGCGCCGCATGAGCCGGGCCTCCCGGGGCGTCATCAGCTCTTCCTCCCGAAGCCGATCGATGATGTCCTCCGCGGTCGACTGGCTGATCGATCGCCCGATCTGCCGCAGGAGAATATCGTAAACGCTCCCCGGGGAACCCAACCGCACCCTGCGAATCCGGATGTAGCCGCCGCCCCCTCGCTTGCTCTCCACTATATACCCTTTTTCCACCGTAAAACGCGTGCTAATCACGTAGTTGATCTGCGACGGGACGCACTGAAACCGGTCCGCCAGCTCGCTCCGCTTGATTTCAATGGTCCCGGAGCGGCTTTCGTCCAAAATTTTTTTCAAGTGGTGCTCGATGATATCCGAAATGCTGGGCATCGAACAACCCCCTGTTGACTTTGACTAACTTTGACCTTCACTTTCTATTATAAATCCCTCCGCGGAAAATGCAAGAGGTTTTCGGAAAAAATCGGGAACGACGTCCCCGCCGCGCCGGAGGCCGCCCTGCCTCGCCCATCCGCATCCTGTTCCAATACCAGTGTTCCCGCCGCAGACGAACTTTCATACGAAGGTTGCTTCAACAAATAAGAAAAAACGTCGGGA
>JAJYSD010000230.1 GCA_021793745.1 Bacillota bacterium | reverse complement strand
CCTTCAACTTATTCACCGCTTTTACCAAGGTGTCCTCTTCGCCGAAAGCCCCGGCTTTGGTCACCGCATACAGGGGGCGGGGGCCGACCAATTGTCCCAGGGGGATGCCCGGCGCGACCTCTTCCAGCAACCGAATGCCCCCGATGCCCAAATGGCGGCATACCGCCCGGGCCGTATCCCCGCCCGTCAATACCAGACCCAATCCCGGACGGCGCGCCACCAGCCGAGAGGTCAAAGCCCCCAGCCGGTCGACGATCCGGAAAGCGGCCTCCCGGCGCACCCCTTCCTGGAGGGCCTTCAGCCGTCCCCTATCCATGCTCAGGGTGATCACCACATCCTTTCCCGCCGAAAATGCCCGGCTCGTCTCTTCGACGAGGCTGTCGCGGCGCGCTTCCCATTCCGCCGGGTCCAGGATCACCGACGGATCCAGCACCAGCGGCCGCACCCGGCCGGTCTCCACCAAACGGGCGATTTGTCGCTTCGTCACCGACGACAGGCTCCCGGCCACAACCAACGCCTGGTCGACCTGCCGGGGTGCCGCCCGCTCCCCGGATCCGGAACGCGAACCTCGCCCGGCCAGGGACAGGGCCTCCGGCAACCATCCGGCCAGACCGGCAGATCCAACCCAGAGAACGCGGAACCCGCTGCCGGCGACACTGCGGGCGATTTTCTCCAGGTGCTCGTCCCGTTCCGCGTCGAACACCAACAGTTCCACGCCCCGCCGCCGCCACGCCGCCCCCATGTCCGGAAGCCGCTCCAGCTCCTGCTCGCTGACCAGGTGCGCCCTGCGACGGGATTGCGCGGCCAATATCTTGAGCAGATCGGACTCGGTCACCGGCGTTTTGGGATCCCGGGACATTTCCGTCCGGGCCACGGGAATCCCGTCGATTTGATGGATCCCCTTTCGGGTGGTTCTCCCCATCCCGGGAAAGGCGGGGGCAATGACCGCGAAGTCCGGACGAAAAACATCCATCACGGCATCCACCTCTGCCCCCCAATTTCCCCGGAGCGAAGAGTCGATCTTTTTATAGATGTGGCGAATTCCCGCAGCGGACAGCCATTCCGCCGCCCGGCGGGACTTCGCATACGCCCGGTCGGCGGGCAAAGCCCGGCTGTCCGTATCGATGGCCACCACATCCGCCTGTTTGAAATCCTCCGGTTCTGCCAGGGCGGAGTCGAACAGGACGACGGCGGAAAGTCCCTTGGCGGAAAATTGGCCCCCCGAATCGTTCGCCCCTGTCAAGTCATCGGCGATAATCCCGACGGTATGCGTGTTGATGGAAGCTGGATGGGTCGTGACGTTTTCCATGGATCCTGCAAAGTCGGACATCGGGATCCCCTTCCGTTTCAATAATGGATCGTTTTCACTTCTTCTTCGCCGCTTTTCGTTCCAAGCGCTTTACCAGATAGGCGATATAAAGCGGGAGGAGAAACGCCGTGGTGACGGTGGAAGCCGCCACCTGGACCGTGGCCAGGGGAGCGATGGAAGCAAAGGAGGCATTGGCCGCGGCGATCGCCGACGGCGTCGCCACCGCATTCCCGGCGGTTGAGCCCTCAGCGGCGCCGACGATGGGATTCCAGCCGAACCACTTGAACACCAGATAGCCGGCGGTTCCCGTAAAGAACACCGTCATGATCCCCAGCATGATTCCGCTGATTCCCCCCTCCACGATCTTGGCAAAGTCAATGCCCATTCCCAGGGCAAAGGCGAAAAAGGGAATCAGCATGTCGCTTCCCTTGCCGAGGAAGGATCGCATTTCCTCATCCAAATTGCCCAGCACCATCCCGACGAGAATCGGGAGAAGCACGGAAATAAAATCCACGATGGAGAACATGCCTTCGACAAATCCCATCGCCCCAAACAGGCTTAACGCCACCATGGTCAAAAAGGGTCCGTCGTTTAAGGCGAGCAGTGAATAGGCCGCCCGATCGTCGTCCTTTCCATACTGGCCGACCAGGGCCACATACAATCCTCCGTTGCTATTGGTCATGGCCGCCACAATCGCCAGCGGCGCCAATCCCAACCACAGACCGTCCGGCCCGGCAAACACATAGGCAATCAGCCCGAAGGCCGCCCCCACCACCCACTTGACAATGAGCAGGGTTGCCCCCTTCGCCAGACTGATGCCAAAACTGCGCAAATTGATCTGCGCGCCGGTACACAACAGGAATAGGGCGATCAGCGTGCCGGAGCCATCCACAAACAGCTGCTGGGTGAAGTTGCCGATCCGGAGCAAATCAGGGAAAAACGTATTGATGAAGGCCCCCAGCAACAAGGGAATCACCATCAATCCGCCAGGGATCCGCTCCAGGTTCCGCTTGATCTTCATCAGAACACCCCCCGGTTGTTTGAAAATGCAACACAAGATTGAAAAATAGCGCTTTCATAATGAATAATAGTTTATGTTGTATCATTTTGCAATATTTTATGGGCTACCTTTTATTTCCTGGGGGTGTTTTGCGGTCGATACTTTGCAATTTGCGCCACAACGTGGAACGATTGATCCCGAGGCGCTTGGCCGCCCGGGTTTGATTCATCCCCTCCTCGGCCAACACCCTTTGAATGATCTGCTTCTCCATCTCCGCCAAAGTCCCCGTCCAGTCCAGTTCCCGGCCCGTCGGCCGGGACGCTTCCGCCTTCAGCCTCTCCAGGATGTCCGCGGTTTCCCGGAGGCCGATGTAATGGCCGTCGGATCGCAAGACCATCGCCTCAACCGCACTTTTTAATTCCTCGATGTTCCCCGGCCAGGTCAACCCTTTCAACGCTTCGATCAGTTCACGCTCCATGCCGACGATCGACTTTCCATACTTGGAATTTCCCTCGGCGATAAACAGGCGGATCAAATCCTCCAGATCCGCTTTTCGGTCCCGAAGGGGGGGCAGTGGAAGGTGCGCCCGTTCCAAGAGCCGATAAAGCTTGCGGTCAAAGGCTCCGCGGCGAACCTCCTCCCGCAAATCCCCCGTCGTCGAGATCAACCAACGCGGTCCATCCCCCTCATCGGCGATCAGTCCGACCAGACGCTTCTGCACCTTGGCGGGAATCCGCTCGGCATTTTTCAAATAGAGCGTTCCCCGGCGGAAGGGACCTGCGAGCGCATCGGCGATCAGCCCGTTCCATTCCTCCGGCTTCAAACAGCCGCTGTCCACCGTGATGAAGGGTTGATCGCCCCGTGCGCCGGCCCGATGGATCGCCAAGGCGAACATTTCTTTGCCGGTTCCCGGCTCCCCCGAAATCCAGACCGGGACATCCAGCTCACTGTATTTTTGGGCGGATCGGATCGCTTCGCGAAGGGCGCCGCTTCTGCCCACAAACCGATGGAATGCGGTTTCCTTCGGCTCGGCCCGGACGTCCCGGATTTCCACACAGCCCCATTTCTCTGGGGACCCGGCCCATCGGCATTGCTCCAGATGGACGGCTACCCGAACTTCCCGCCCCCCGTCATCGAGGGGCACGGCGGTCATCCATACGCCGGAATTCTCCAGCGGAAGCAGGCGGGGTTCGGACGAACCCCGACGCAGGGATTCCTCCACCAGCTCCTGCATCGCGCTTTCCACCGCGGGGGCGGACAGGGGAAAGCGCAATGCAGCCGCATTGCGAAACAGGATTCGTTTTTCCCCGTCGAACACGACGATCCCTCGCCGGTCCCGGTCCAGGATGTTCCGATACAGCGAAACCTCCCCTCTCAGCCGGGAAAACAGGCGATAAACGCGCTTTCCTTCCGCAAAGGCATCCAAAACCGCCTCTTTTCCGGAGGTGATCAATAGACCGTGCATCCCGAGCCTTTCCGCAGCCCTCACCGTGACCACATCGCCGATCACCACCTGGACCCCTTGCCTTCGGAGGGCTCCGA
>JAJYSD010000229.1 GCA_021793745.1 Bacillota bacterium | reverse complement strand
AGAATCGGCCTGGTCCTGCAGGACCCCTTTCTCTTTGTCGGGGACGTGAAGAGCAACATCCGCCTCCACAACCCGGACATCACCGATGAAGAGGTGGTGGAGGCGGCCAAGTTCGTTCAAGCCGACGATTTCATCCGCCGGCTTCCCCGGGGTTATGACGAACCCGTCGGCGAGCGCGGAGCCACCTTCTCCAGCGGTCAGCGGCAGCTGCTCTCCTTCGCCCGCACCATGGCCTTGAATCCGAAGATCCTGGTGCTGGACGAGGCGACGGCCAGCGTGGACACCGAGACGGAGGAGGCGATTCAGGAGGCCCTGGCCCGGATGCGGCGGGGACGGACCACCATCGCCATCGCCCATCGCCTCTCCACCATCCAGGACGCCGATCTGATTCTGGTGCTG
This sequence comes from Bacillota bacterium, assembly GCA_021793745.1. Classification (GTDB taxonomy): domain Bacteria; phylum Bacillota; class Bacilli; order Thermoactinomycetales; family DSM-44946; genus Planifilum. Next base: position 3,472 of record JAJYSD010000229.1, on the reverse strand, counting down.
CACCGGGGGGAAATCGTCGAACGGGGAACCCATCAGGAGCTGCTGAACAAGAGGGGACTGTACCACAAGATGTATCTGTTGCAGCAGGGACAAGGGGAAGGGGAAGCGGGCTGACGGCTTTCCCTCTGGGTGCCGCCGTCGAGGAAGAACAGCGGCCGGCGCCGGGTAAGGAGGAGGGGAGGGCCCTTGAATTCCGGGCCGACGCATCGCCTCCCGATCGTCGATCGAATAAATTTTTCCAATCAAGAAAGACTAACGGGCAAACCGGCATACAGGAGGCGATCGCATGGATATCCGGCGAGCCAAACAGATTCTCGATTCCACGAAGGAAGTGGAAGTGCACTACCAGGGAAGACCGGTCTGGATTCAAAACGTGGATGAAAGCAGCCAGACGGCCCGCATCTACCCGCTGGACAACCGGGAAAACGAAATGACGGTGTCGGTCCATCAATTGGAAGAGGTGTGACCGCGGCCGTCTTCTTCCTCCTGCCTTTTCCTCCAGTAAATCTCGAAGGCCCGGTCCAGAAATTGAATCACCTCGTCATCGACGGGATAAAATTGATAACCCGGCTTGGGGGATTTCCGCATCTCCCAGGCCTTTTCCATTTTCTCCAGGTCTCCCCCGAACATCCTCTCCGATAAGCTTACGATCTGCGCCACGACCCGCTGCACGTCCGGAGAATCGGGAGGATGGGACTGCGTCAGCCCTTTGATCTGCCGATAAAGGCGAATCCATTCCTCGCTTTCCGGGGCCCGATCCTCCAGGCGCGGAAGGCGGTCGATGATCTCCCGCTCCTCGGGCGTCAAGGAGCGCTGTCCCTCCGCTTTTCCGTACCGGTAAATTTCAAATAACTTCCTCCAGTCGATAATCCCCTCCATTTGGTAAGAAATCAGCGTGGTCTCTATCCCGTTCATCAGGTGTTCGATCCGCTTCTTTTCCCTTTCCAGCCGCTCATACTGCTCCTTGAGAAACGCTTCCCAATCCGTTTCCCCCTCCAGATGCTCCTTGATCTTTTTCAAGGGGAAACCCAGTTCCTTTAAAAAAACGATCTTCATCAGGACGGTCACATCGTCCTCCGTGTAGAGCCGGTGATGGCCCTCGGTGTAATCGGACGGTTTGAGCAATCCGATCTCGTCGTAATAGCGGAGGGTCCGCACGCTCAATCCGGTCATTTTGGAGACTTGGCCGATCGCAAACACTTTCGCCACACCTCTTGAATCTCACGCGACGTGAGGTTTTACAATGGAAACCGATCATAGAGAAAGGAAGAAGAATCTGTGAAAAAGGCATGGATTCAGTTGCTAATTTTGCTGGCGGTCACCTTCGTCTTCGTCCCCCTGGTAATCGAAAACCTCCTGTACCGGACGCTGATCGGCTGGGGGCTGACCGATATCATCGCCGGAAACATCACAGGCGTCATGATCGCCGCCGCCCTGCTCACCGCCGGTTATCTCACCACCCGGTCCGATTCAAAGGGAAGTTGGAAAGAACGGGTCGGCCTTCGCTCCTTCGACCGCTCCCACTTTCCCTTTTTGATCAAACTGTCACTCCTCTCATTTGTCATCGGCGTCGCCTGCTTTCTCCTTTCCGTGTGGTTGGGAGCCGATTTGCAGAACGAGAAGGCCAAGGCGGTCGAGGAATCCTTCGCCTTTTTCCCGCTGCTTGTCGCCTTTGTCGGCGCCGTCATCATCTCCCCGATCTACGAGGAGATCTTCTACCGCGGGATCATGCTCTCGGTATTGAATCGGATCGCATCCGAACGCGTCGCCCTCTTCCTGCAGGCGCTCTTTTTCACCCTGGCCCACTTGCCGAACTGGAATATCCTCCTGCCATCATCAACGGGTATCTCTTTGCCCATGCCTATCGGAAGACCGGCTCCGTCTTCGCGGCGGCCTTCGTGCACGGCATGGTCAATCTGCTGATCTACCTCGTATCCGTTCCGCTCATCGCACTGTCGCAATCCTAGAGGGGCGTTCCGCATGTGCGCCCCTTTTTCCTTTACCGGAGCCTTCCCAGCCGTAATGAACCGCTTCCTCTTATGCACCGGGGCCGGAATCCGTCCTGGGAAGCCGGATCTCCGCCGTCAATCCCCGCCCCGGTTCGCTCCGCAATACCAATTTCCCCTGATGCGCCTTGGCGATCCTCGCCACCATCGGCAGCCCCAGACCGTGCCCGTGGGGCGCCGGCCGCTTCCGCTTGGAGGAATAGGGAAGCTGCGTCAGATCGGGAAGATCGTCGGGGGGAATCCCTTTTCCGTCATCGGAGACCCGGATGCTGCAAAAGCCCTGATCCGGAGAACCGGCCGTCTGCACAAGGATGCGGCAGCCTTCGGGGTTGTGCCGGATGCTGTTGTGAACCAGATTGTTCAGCGCCCGGAGAAGCAGGCTTTCATCGCCGCAGATGATCGCACCGCGGTCGGCGACATCCAGTTCCAGCGCATATTTCTCCTCCAGCCCCTCGTTGAGAACATCCGACACGACCCGCCTCGCCAGCGCCGACAGCTTGATTCGCTTCCGCTTCAGCGGCTGCATCTCGTACTCCAGCATCGACACCAGGTTCAAATCATTGATGAGGTTGCGCAGTTTTTCACCCTGCCGGCGGATGATCCGGGCCTTTTCCCGCTCCGGCTGAGGCAGCGCTTCATTTTCCTCCAGCTCGCTGGCATAGCCCAGCACCATGGACAGGGGCGTCCGGACATCGTGGGAGATGCCGGCAATCCAGTTGGAACGGGCCTCGTCCCGCTCCTTCAGGGCTTTGTTCTTGGCCTGCAACAGGCGGGAAGCATGATTGATGCTCCTCGCCAGATCCCGAAACACCCCCTTCGGCTCGACGTGGACGATCCGCTCCTTCGCCAGGGCGTGAATCCCCTGAATCAGGGGCCGGACGGACCGGATAAAGCGCCAGCCCACGAGCAGCGCCAGAACCAGCGCCAGGGCGATATTCCCCAGCAACAGGGCCGGGATCCGGAAGAGCAGATCCCTCACCCAATCAGCCGGGAAAGTGTATATGTATTTGGCCAGGCTGTCCTTCGGATAGCCGACCACGACCAGCCCTTCCCCGCTCCCCCAGGAAAAAACCGGATAATCCATGAGATAGTAGCGGGAAAAGCGGGCCACATCGGTCATTGAATAGGAGCGGGGCAGGTCTTCGGGCAGGGACTGGTCCCATACCACGCGGCCGTCCCGATCGATCAGCATGGCCCAGGCATCGTTCTTCTCCAGAAAAGCCCCGGCGCGTCGATCCAGCACATAGCGGTCCCCCTCCCGCGAAAGCCCCTCCGCCACCGCTCGGGCCACCGCTTGGGGATCGTCGGAGGGCTCCCCTCCGCGATAAAACACCCAGCCCAAAAAAAAGAAGTTGAGGATGAGGAGAAAAAAGGAGATGAGCAACGTCACACCCACAAAACGCCACAGGATGCGGAAGGAACCGCCCATGTCATCGCTCCTTCGTGATCAACTTGTAGCCGAGACC
>JAJYSD010000228.1 GCA_021793745.1 Bacillota bacterium | reverse complement strand
AAACGGGTCGATCGCGCTTTTGGCATCCCCGTCCGTGATGATGGTTATGGTTGTAGTTTTTCATTCTCCTTTATTCTCTATAAGCCGGTTTTCGTTTTTGTCGACAGATGGGTCCCCTTGCGGCGGGCTGGGAATTCCGTTTTTATATGGCTGCAAAAGTTGTAAGAAAAAAACCGGTTTCGAAAGGAAAGGAATGGAAGGGCGGAGGGGTTCCGGGCACCTTGTCATTCCACCGCTTTTACGTTATCCTATTCCTGATGAACGGCCCCATACCCTCTGACAAAAGCCCTTGAAGCGGAATTCGGGATGAAGCCGGGATGGCATTTCAAGGGATGACCATACTTGAAGCGCCACCATCGAGGACCGATCAGGGTATAAGCACCTTTCCTCGGGGAAAGGTTTTTTTGTTTGCCGTGCGTAAGGGTAGAGCACCCCGCTTACCGGCCGATAGGGGTCCACGGCACTCATGCGGGAAAGCAAAGGAGGAAATGACCATGACCTCGCGCAGCTTGTTCACGTCCGAATCTGTGACGGCAGGGCATCCGGACAAGATCTGTGACCAGATCTCCGATGCGGTTTTGGATGCGATTTTAACCAATGATCCCAACGCCCGGGTCGCCTGTGAGACAGCGGTGACGACCGGCTTGGTGCTGGTTTCCGGGGAGATTTCCACGGCCTGCTATGTGGATATCCCGAAAATTGTCCGGGAGACCATCCGGGACATCGGTTATACCCGCGCCAAGTACGGGTTTGACGCGGATACCTGCGCCGTGCTGACCTCCATCGACGAGCAATCCTCCGACATCGCGATGGGGGTGGACACGGCTCTGGAAAAGCGGGAAGGGCGGATGACCGAGGAGGAGATCGAGGCCATCGGAGCCGGCGACCAGGGAATGATGTTCGGTTTTGCCTGCAACGAGACGCCGGAACTGATGCCCTTGCCGATTTCCCTGGCGCACCGGCTGGCCCGCCGCCTCCATCAGGTGCGGGCGGAGGGCATCCTTCCCTATCTGCGGCCCGACGGCAAGACCCAGGTGACGGTGGAATATGAAGGGGACCGTCCGGTGAGGATCGATACCGTTGTCGTGTCGGCCCAACATGCCGAGGACGTCACCCTGTCCCGGATCAAGGAAGATATCCTGGATCACGTGATCCGTCCGGTCGTCCCGGAAGAGATGCTGGCCGCGGATACCAAGTATTTCATCAACCCGACGGGGCGCTTTGTGATCGGGGGCCCCCAGGGGGACGCCGGCTTGACCGGGCGGAAGATTATCGTCGACACTTACGGAGGATATGCCCGCCACGGCGGGGGAGCCTTTTCCGGCAAGGATCCGACCAAGGTGGACCGTTCCGGAGCCTATGCCGCCCGTTATGTGGCCAAAAACATCGTTGCCGCCGGGTTGGCCGACAAATGCGAAGTCCAAGTGGCCTACGCCATCGGCGTATCACAACCGGTTTCCATCCGCGTGGATACCTTTGGCACGGGCAAGGTGGATGAGGGGCGTTTGACGGAGCTGGTCCGAGCCCACTTTGACCTGCGTCCGGCGGGAATCATCCGCTCTCTGGACCTCCGCCGTCCCATTTATCGGCAAACCGCCGCTTACGGGCACTTTGGACGGGAGGACCTCGACCTCCCCTGGGAACGGACGGACAAAGCGGAGCAGTTGCGCAGGGATGCGGGGCTTTGAAAATCGGATGCGAACATCGCTTTCTCGATACGTTGTCCAACATCGCCGGGGAGGAAACCTCCCCTTTTTTCTTTTGATCACCGCCTCCGGAGCAGGGGCGGTGTTTTCACCGGGGTTTTTGCCCTTAAGTTCAGGGGGTAAAATATGGATGAGAAGGGGAAGGAAAACTTTTCTGCATCGGAGAGAATTCCCCTCCCATTTCTGAAGTTTGGGAAAATACGGGCGGTGCGGGGGCTGTCGATCCTCACGAACCACCTGTGCTTTTGTCACATATATTGTGGCAAAGGAGGGACGGTCGATGGAATGGGTGCTGTGGGGACTGGTACTGTATGGATCCCTTTGGTTTTTGCTCAAGGGCTATGCGCGCTCCATGCTGCTCCGGTACGAGCCGGCGGCCTCGCATCTCGTAGTAGTGACGCGGAACAATCAGAGCAGCATCGAGTGGGTGATTCGTTCCTTCTTTTTCTGGAGCTGGTTGAGCGGAAGAACCTGTCAGGTCAGCTGCCTGGATACGGGATCCTCCGACGATACCCTGGTCATCCTGAGGCGATTGAAACATCGCTATCCTTGGATTCGCATCCGCTCCGTTCCGGAACACCAACTGGCGGAGCCGACGACGATCGAGGAGGTGGAGTTGGAGCAGGCGATCGTGATGGATCTGCGCAATCGGCAGTACGCCTGGGATCTCCCCTTCGATCTCCACGGATGATCGAAGGGGTTTGGTGCGTAAAATGGAGACGGCGAAGGTGCGGATCGCGATGGAAACCGCTGTTTATGCGTTATCTCGGAGTGCCACCCGCCACATCAGCATCGCCCCGGAGGTCGATGCCTTGTACTGGGGCAGGCGGGGTGAAACGACAATGCTTTTGGAAACGTTTTCTTCAGTAGGACAAGCCTTCCGGTATGCGCGCTCTTCGGCAAAGGCCTCCGGCATTCGTCCGCTAACCTCGCCCGCGGAATCCCTGTGGGTGCATTGGGAAAAGGTAGCCTCTTCCCTTCGTCCGCTGTTGGCCGGAAGGTCGCTGCTCTGGGATGAGGTGAAGGAATTGGTGCGGGGGATGGCGGAGCCGATGGAGGACCGGGAACTCCGCGCGGCTCTGCAGGTCATGTCCTTGACGGGTACGGCCATCCTGGTGCCCGGCGTCGAAATCCCGCCGGCCGTGTCCCGTTGGCGTTGCAACCGATGTGGGGCGGGACCGGAGGGATTGTTCCGTTCCCGGTGCCGCCGGTGCGGCCGGCCATGTGTCAGCTGTGATCGTTGCATCGTTCTCGGGCGCTCCCGGGCCTGTACGCCGCTTTTCTTCTTTCCTGCGGGAGGGAGGAACGGGGAAGGCCGGCGGTCTGTCGATCTGCGGCTTCCTCCTCTGACCGAGGGACAGAGGTGGGTATCCGAGCGTTGCCTGGAAGCGGTGCGTTCGGGAGAGCGGTTTTTCCTTACATGGGCCGTGACCGGATCGGGCAAAACCGAGGCCGTGCTCCCCGCCGTCCGGGAGGTTTTGGGCGGGGGCGGTCGCGTTTTGTGGGTATCACCGCGGCGGGATGTGGTCGAGGAACTGGCTCCACGGCTGCAACGGGCGTTTCCGGATACTCCGGTGTCGGTTTTGCACGGGGAGACCGGCTGGATCCGGACCATCAGCCCGCTCACGGTGGCGACGGCCCATCAAGCCTGGCGGTTTTACCGCTGTTTTCACCTGGTGGTTGTCGACGAAGGGGATGCCTTTCCTCTGGAGGGGGATCCGCAGCTCCGATCCGGGCTGGCACGGGCGATGGCGGAGGGGGGCACGACCCTTTGGCTGACGGCCACGCCTCCCGCGGATTGGCGCCGGCGCTTGATGCGGAGACGAATGCCCGGAGTGATTCTGCCGGTCCGCCACCACGGACTTCCGCTTCCCGAGCCCCGCCTGTTTCGCCGCTGGGGCCTGTGGTTCTCCCTGGATCGGGGTCGCCCCCTTCCCCCTGTGACGGCTTTTCTGGACAGGGTGGTGTCGACCGGGGGACAGGGGCTTTTGTTTGTGCCGCGGGTAGCCGATGTGGATCGACTGCTTTCCTGGATCAAAGGGCGCCATCCCGACCGGTTCGGGGAGTGCCGGGGGATGTCCGGCCGGGACGGAGGGCGAAAAGCAACGCTGGAGGAGCTCAGGAAGGGAAAGATCCGGTTTCTCATCACCACCACCGTCCTGTAGATGTGCAT
>JAJYSD010000227.1 GCA_021793745.1 Bacillota bacterium | reverse complement strand
CGAAGCTGTTTGTTCGGTGGGCCAAGCCGGGGCTTCTCCTCTGTTTTCTCCTGTTGGTGGTGGTGCTGATTCCGGGAGTCGGGATCCTGCGCAACGGTGCGCGCAGCTGGTTGGGAATCGGCGCCTTCAGCATCCAGCCGTCGGAATTTACCAAGCTGGGCATGATCGCCTTTCTGGCCCGGTATCTTTCGGAAAATGTTTCCCGCCTCCATTCCTTTGTCCGCGGTTTGTTGCCGCCCCTTTCCATCCTGGGTGCTGCATTCGGCTTGATCATGCTGCAGCCGGATCTGGGGACCGGTGCGGTGCTCGTGGGAACGGGCGTTGTCGTCATCTTTTGTGCCGGCGCCCGGGTCAAGCATCTCATCGGACTGGCGATGGTGGGGTTGATCGGGTTTGTGGGGCTGGTGTTGGCCGCCCCGTACCGGATCCAGCGGATCGTCGCTTTTCTCAATCCGTGGCAGGACCCCCTGGGGGCGGGTTATCAGGTGATTCAATCCCTGTATGCGGTCGGTCCCGGAGGGCTTTTCGGCCTCGGGTTGGGCATGAGTCGACAGAAGCACCTCTATTTGCCGGAGCCCCATACGGATTTTATCTTTTCCATTTTGGCCGAGGAATTGGGTTTTTTAGGTGCTGGCACCGTGATTCTCTTGTTCGCCGTATTGGTTTGGAGGGGGCTGCGGGTGGCCATCGCCGCGCCGGATCGCTTCAGTGCCCTGTTGGCCCTCGGGGTGTCGGCGATGATCGCCATCCAGGCCATCATCAATATCGGAGTGGTGACCGGAGCGTTTCCCATCACGGGAATCACCCTCCCTTTCCTCAGCTATGGGGGTTCTTCTCTCATTTTGACACTGACAGGGGTCGGCATTTTGCTTAACATCTCCCGAATGGTCCGCTAGGAGAGACGGACGCTACCTTTGACAAGGGAATTTCGAGGCCCCCCTTTCTGCTGTCACAGAGAGAAGACGGCCGAAGCCCCTTCGAGATTAAGAAATGTGGGGGATCAGCATGAAGAGAATTTTGCTTTCCGGCGGAGGAACGGGTGGACATATCTATCCCGCGCTGGCGATTGCCAACGCCGTTCGCAGACGGTATCCCCATGTGCAGATCGCCTATATCGGAACGGAAAACGGGTTAGAGGCCCGGATCGTTCCCCGGTCGGAGGATATCACCTTCTATACCGTGAAGATTCAGGGTTTCAAGCGGAGCCTGTCTCTGGACAACCTGCGCACGATTGCCAAATTTGTCCGGGCTGTCCAACGATCCAAGGAATTTCTTAAAGAGTTCCGCCCGGATGTGGTCGTCGGGACCGGAGGATATGTCAGCGGTCCGGCGGTATTTGCCGCCCACCGTCTGGACATTCCCACCCTGATTCACGAGCAAAACGTGGTGCCGGGGCTGACCACGCGCTTTTTGACCCGATATGCTGACGTTACGGCTGTGAGCTTCTCCAGTTCTGAAGGTTACCTGGAAAATGCGAACCGCCTGGTACATACGGGAAATCCTCGGGCAACCGAAGTGATTCACGGTGATGCCGAACAGGGGAGGAAATCCCTGGAGTTGGACGATTCCGACAAGCCGTTGGTTCTCTTTGTCGGCGGGAGCCGGGGTGCCCGTCCGATCAACGAAGCGGTGATGGAAATGGTTCCCCGAATGGCAGAATTGCCGGATGTTTGCTTCGTGTATGTCACCGGGGAGATCCATTACGAAGAGATCAAACGCGATTTGGATGGACGAGCCCCGGGGAACCTCCGGATCGTGCCGTTTGTATACAACATGCCGGATGTACTGGCAGCGACTTCGCTGGTGGTGGGCCGGGCCGGCGCTTCCACCCTGGCGGAATTGACCGCCCTCGGCATTCCCTCCATCCTGATTCCCTCACCCTATGTCACCAACAACCACCAGGAGGCGAACGCCCGCTGGCTGGAAGAACAGGGGGCGGCGCGAGTGATTCTGGAGAGGGAGTGTACGGCGGAAAATCTGTGGAGGGAAATTCTGGAGATCATGAAGGACCCGGTGAAACGTCGGTCCATGGGGGAGAAGGCCAAAATTCTCGGCCGGCCGAAGGCAGCGGAGGTGTTGGTGGATGAGCTGGAGAGGATTTGTCGCTAAGGGCAAAATTGGACGCAATCCCATTGGGCTTTCGTCACAAAAAGCGATGTCGGGCATAAAATATCGTAAACCGCGCTCGATTCAATGGATCCCGCAGGGGGAACGTGAAGGGGGGATCGCCGGTGAAACCGATCGTCCGAGAAGAATTGGTCGAAGCAGGAGTGAAGGATGTTCGTATCAATGAACCCATGTCCAATCATACCACCTGGAGAGTAGGAGGACCGGCCGATCTCTTCATCTATCCCCGCAGTAAAAGCGAACTGGAACGGGCGATGCGCATCGTCCATAGACACGGCTTGCCGTGGCGGGTGATCGGACGCGGTTCCAACTTGTTGGTCCGGGACGGTGGAATCCGCGGTGTCGTGTTCAAGATCGGGGATGGACTGGACTTCCTCACGATCGATGGCACTTCTGTGGTCGCAGGCGGGGGATGTTCGCTGATCAAGCTGTCGCGTCAGACGGCGAAACAAGGCTTAACGGGTCTGGAATTTGCCGAAGGCATTCCCGGCACGGTGGGTGGCGCCGTTTATATGAACGCCGGTGCCCACGGCTCCGAAACCTCCCGGGTTTTGACTTCGGCGGAAGTGCTCCTGGAGTCGGGGGAACGGGTTGTTCTCAGTAACGAGGAGTTGGAGTTCCGCTATCGAACTTCCGTGTTGCAGGGAAAAATGCGGGGTATCGTGACAGAAGCATCCTTCCAACTGGTCTATGGAGATCCGCAAAAGATCGCCTCTGAGATGGCCCGTTACAGGGACCGGCGCAAGCAGACGCAACCCCTCCAATATCCCTGTGCGGGAAGCGTCTTTCGCAATCCTCCGGGCGATCATGCCGGTCGGCTGATCGAGGCATCGGGATTAAAGGGATATCGAGTGGGAGATGCCGAGGTGTCGACTCAGCATGCCAACTTCATCATCAATCGCGGGCGAGCCACGGCAACGGATGTGCTGGCGCTGATCGAACACATTGTCCGAACCGTTGAGGAACGATTCGGTGTGAGGTTAAAGACGGAAGTGCAGGTGGTAGGCGAGCTCGAGGCTCCCCATTCCTAAACGCCGGGGAATATCGAAACATTCCTCTCAGGGGTTACCGCCAAATTTCATCGCATTTGCCACGCGACCAAAGCCGGGATGAGGATTGCTGCATGTTCCTCCATTACACCGAATAGGGTTGTTCTGTCCACCCCCATCAAGGGGGGATCAGCTACGCTTGCCTCGCGATCCTGGGCCTGATGGAGGGGGCTTACGGCGGCATTTGTAAACGGGGGTGGAACATTGGAACAATTTGTCATCGAAGGTGGAAAACCTCTGTATGGAACGGTTCGCATCCACGGTGCCAAAAACGCGGCCCTGCCCATCCTGGCTGCCACACTACTGACCGGAGGCATTCATGAGATATACGATGTTCCCCGGTTGAAGGACATCGAAGTGATGGGGCGCATTTTGGGAGCACTGGGCACCCGCTTTTCCCGGACGGGGGCCCGAATTCAGGTGGATACATCCACGCTGCGAACCGGTCATATTCCCGATGTGCTGATGCGTCAGATGCGGTCTTCCATCTTTCTGATGGGGCCGCTGCTGTCCCGGCTGGGGGAAGTCAGTGTGACTCGTCCGGGCGGATGTGCGATCGGAAAGCGACCCATTGACCTCCATCTCTACGGATTGCAAAGCCTGGGGGCGCACATCGAGGAAAAGGACGGACTGATCCGCTGTTCCGCCCGAAATTTGACCGGGGCGACGATCCATTTTAAAACGCCCAGCGTCGGCGCGACGGAAAACGTGATGTTGG
>JAJYSD010000226.1 GCA_021793745.1 Bacillota bacterium | reverse complement strand
GCCCCCCGGTACAGGGTCTTCAGAATCTCCACCCTTTGCTGCATCCCCACCGAGATATCGCGGATCTTGGCCCGGGGATCCACCTGGAGGCCGTACTGTTCCGACAGCCGACGAACCTCCTCCTCCGCCCGCTTCAGATCCAGAAAGCCCATCCGGCTCCGCTCCTTGCCGAGGATGATGTTTTCCGTCACCGTAAAGGGTTCCACCAGCATGAAGTGCTGGTGGACCATCCCGATCCCCAGACGGACCGCCACATTGGGATCGCTGATGGTCACCTTCTTTCCGTTGATTTTGATGGTGCCCTCTTCCGGCTGATACAATCCGAACAAAATATTCATCAGCGTCGACTTCCCCGCGCCGTTCTCTCCGAGCAGCGCGTGAATCTCCCCGCGCTTCACCCGCAGATCGATTCCGTCATTGGCGACAAAGGAGCCGAAGCGCTTGGTGATTCCCTCCATCTCAACGACAAACAATCGACTCCCCCCTTCCGATGGTGCTCCCAAGAAAGGGGCTAGCTTTTGCTAGCCCCCGCTACATCCCTATCCTTTAAAGGATTTAAACTCTTCTTCCGTCGAGGGAACCTTGATCTCTCCATCTACGATTTTCTGCTTGAACTCCTCCACTTTTTTCAGCACTTTTTCGGGAACATGCTTGCTGGTCGTCTCGGCGATGCCCACGGCGTCGTCCTGTAAGCCCAGCTCCACTTCTTCTCCTCCCGGGAACTTGCCCTCTTTCACCTGCTTGGTTACTTCAAACACAGCCACATCCACGCGCTTGATCATCGAGCTGAGGGTATGATCCGGAGCCAGGGCGGACTGATCCATATCGACGCCGATCGCCCAGTACTTTCCTTGTTCGCGGGTCTTCACCTCGTTGAAGAGTCCTTTGCCGACGCCGCCGGCGGCGTGGTAAATCACATCAACGTCGTTGTTATACATGTTTTGCGCCAGGGAACGTCCTTTAGCCACATCGTCGAAGCTTTCCGCGTAGGCCACCTTCACCTCGGCATCCGGATTGGCGGCCTTCACACCGGCCCGGAAACCCACTTCAAACTTCTTGATCAGGGGCGACGAGATCCCGCCGATAAAGCCCACCTTGTCCGTCTTGGTCATCGATCCCGCGATAACCCCCATCAGGAACGAACCCTCATGCTCCTTGAAGGTAACCGCTACCACGTTGGGGGGAATCTCCCCGCCCAGATTGCTGTCGACGATGCCGAACTTCGCATCTTTGAACTGATTCGCCACCTGAGGAATCACATTTTCAAACTTGAAGCCGATCCCCCAGATGATATCCCGCCCTTCCCGGGCAAAGCGCGTGAGGTTGGGAACATAATCCGCATCCCGTTTGGATTCGAGGTATTTGGAGTCGACGCCCAACTCCTTTTCCAGGCGTTTCATCCCTTCCCAAGCCGTCTGGTTGAAGGATTCATCGTTCACGCCCCCGGTATCGGTCACCATCCCGGCAGAAAAAGCATCTTGATGATTGCCTTGCTGATCCTGCCCTTCCTGACCGGATCCGCATCCCACAGCGGCCAGGACCAGAAATGCGCACAACAGCAGTGAAACCCATCGTATCCGTTTCATGAACTCCTTGACCCCCTTGAAGTTGGCAACAAACCCAGAATCAATATTCATTTTTCCCCGATCAACTCCAGATCAGTCCCAACGGATGTTGCCGGGTGGTACCGATCCATTTGGAAGGAGAATTGATCGGAGCGGAAATAATAGGCGGAAAACAGAACCGGACGATCCTGCTGATCCCAATGAAGCTGACGCAAAATAAGGAGCGATGATTCCGGCGGGCTGCACAGTAGCGACGAGATCCTCTCGTGATATCCGATGGCTTCTACGCGGGTGTGAGCCCTCACCACGCGCCTTCCCGCCTTTTCAAAAAGCTGAAACAGGTGATCGCTTTCGCAGGGGTGGAAATCTTGAAAAATCGAAGCGGGAAACTTGTCCAAACAATAAACCACCGGCTTCCCATCCGCTGTCCGGACCTGCTCCAGTCGAAAAACCGACTCCTCGGGCCCCAACTTCAACTGCTCGCGCAGCGATGGATCCGGCTTTTCAACGGAAGCATTCAAATATATCGTGCCGGGGGAACGCCCGGAGCGGGTAATCACCCTGGAGAGGCTGCTCAGCTCCTCCATGCGGATAGAAAAAACGGGACGGGCTCCGACAACCCAGCCGATCCCGTGATGGCGGACGATGACCTTCTCCTCTTCCAGGACCGAAAGCGCCTTCAGAACCTCGCTTCGACTGACATCCAACTGTTGGGCCAATTCGAACTCCGACGGAAGGAGCTCCCCTTCCGTCCAAACGCCGCGGTTTAACCACTCGCGCAGTCGAACGATACAAGCACTTTCCTCCATATCCGTGGTATCAGCCTCCTTCCGGCGGCAACAGACCGAGGATTGCCCCATCATTTTTATACCATGCCCATTTCGTTTTGGCTAGTATTTTCATCACTTCCCTCATATGGGGATCTGTTTCCGGGCATGGAGCTGTTCAGGCGTGATCAGCACCTCTCGCGGTTTGCTCCCCTCATAGGGACCGACCACTCCCCGGCTTTCCATGAGATCGATCAGCCGGGCCGCCCGCGTATAACCGATGCGCAGACGGCGTTGCAGCATCGAAGCGGAGGCTGCCCTCGCCTCCACCACGAGCCGAACCGCCTCCGGATACAGCTCGTCGTCCATCGCCTCCTCTTCCTCCGACTCCTTCACGTCGGGGATCATCTCCTCGTTGTACCGGGCTTCCTGCTGCTCTTTGACGAATTGAACCACCGCCTCCACCTCCCGGTCGGAGACAAAGGCCCCTTGAACGCGGATCGGCTTGGAGGAACCCACGGGCAGATACAACATATCCCCTCGGCCCAACAGCTTTTCGGCGCCGCCCATATCCAAGATGGTCCGGGAATCCGCCTGAGAGGAGACGCTGAAGGCGATCCGCGAAGGGATATTTGCCTTGATCACACCGGTGATCACATCGACGGAGGGCCGTTGCGTGGCGATGATCAGATGGATCCCCGCGGCGCGGGCCATCTGAGCCAGCCGGCAGATCGCGTCTTCCACATCCGCCGGAGCCACCATCATCAGATCCGCCAACTCATCGATGATCACGACGATATACGGCAGCGGAGACCCTTCGGCGGAATCCCCGACCATCTGGTTATACCGCTCGATATCCCTCGCCCCGGTCTTGGCAAACAGCTCGTAGCGCTTTTCCATCTCCGCCACCACTTTTTTCAGCGCCACCGCCGCACGGCGGGCGTCGGTGACGACCGGGGTGAGCAGATGCGGAATCCCGTTGTATACGTTGAGCTCCACCATCTTGGGATCCACCATCATCAGCTTGACTTCGTTCGGCTTGGCCTTGTATAGCAGGCTGGTAATCATTGCATTGATGCAGACGCTCTTTCCGGATCCCGTCGCGCCGGCGACGAGCAGGTGGGGCATCTTGGCCAGATCGCCGACGACGGGTTCTCCGGAAATATCCCGTCCGAGAACCAGCGTGAGCTTGGAAGGAGATTCGTGGTAATCGGCGCTTTCCAACAAATCCCGAAGGCCCACCATGGCGATTTCCGGGTTGGGGACTTCGATGCCCACCGCCGACTTTCCGGGGATGGGAGCCTCGATCCGGATATCCTTCGCCGCCAGGGCCAGGGCGAGGTCGTCCGCCAAATTGACAATCCGGCTCACCTTCACCCCGATCTCGGGGTGCACCTCGTAACGCGTCACCGCAGGGCCCCGGTGGGCGTGGGTCACCCTTGCCCGCACGCCGAAGCTCTCCAGGGTGGCTTCCAATTTTTTTGCTTTGGACTTGATTTCCTGCTTCTCCTCACCCCGGTTGGCATTGCGCGGTTTGTTCAGGAGGGAGTAAGGGGGAAGGC
>JAJYSD010000225.1 GCA_021793745.1 Bacillota bacterium | reverse complement strand
GGTGCGTCCGTGCAACGCCACCGCTTTCCCCCCGGCCCGCTGCACGGCGAGGGCATTCTCCACGGCGTAGATGTGTTCCTCATCCCAACCGATCCGCATCTTGACGGTGACCGGCTTCTCCACCGCATCGACGACGGCGGCCACCAGCTCCTCGATCTTGCCCGGGTCCAGCAGCCAGCGGGCGCCGGCGTCGCACTTGACCACCTTGGGCGCCGGACACCCCATGTTGATGTCGATGATGTCGGCGTTGGTCTGCCGGTCCACGATCTTGGCCGCCTCCACCAGGCTCTCCTTGTCCCCGCCGAAGATCTGCAGGCTGAGGGGCTTTTCCCGCTCATCCACATACAGCATCTTCCGGGTCCGCTCGTTGCCGTGCAGGATCGCCTTGTCGCTCACCATCTCGGCACAGACCAAACCGGTTCCGAACTCCTTGGCGATCAGGCGGAAGGCGGGATTGCAGACGCCGGCCATCGGCGCCAGCACCACATTGTTCTTCGTTTCCACCGGTCCGATCTTCAATTTTTTCATCATGGCGTATCCTCCTTTCTATCCAAAGTTTCTCGGCATATCATTGATCCCCTCATCCCACCACCGGGGTCAGGTTCATGCGGTAGGGGGTTTTGCGCACACCCGATCGATCCGGCGCCGCTTCGAGCCGAGCCTGGACCGTCGCCCCGCTCCCCGGAATCCGCAGGTTCCCCGCCACTTCCAGGAGGGGAATCAGGACGAAGGCCCGCTCCTCCATCCGGGGATGGGGCAAAGTCAGCCCTTCCTGCCGCAGGACCCGTTCTCCGTACAGCAGAATGTCGATGTCCAGGGTGCGGGGACCCCAGCGGATGGTCCGCACCCGATGCAGGCGCTGTTCGATCTCCTGAACGGCGGAGAGCAGTTCCTCCGGAGAAAGGGTCGTTTCGGCGGCGACGACCATGTTGAGGAAATCGGGTTGCTCCACCGGACCGACGGGAACCGTCTCATAGATGGAAGAGACCCGGGTGACGCGGATCTCCGGATGAGCCTGGAGCTGCTCCACCGCCTGCTGCAAGTGGTTCAACCGATCGCCCAAATTGGAGCCCAGCCCCAGGTACACGGTGACCGGCACCCTCATGGCCGACTCCGGCGAATTTCCACGCCCACCGCATCGTAGTGTCCGGGAATGGGGGGATTCGGTTTGGTCACCCGAACCCGCACTTCTTCCACCGGGAAGCCGGCCAGGAGGGCATCGGCGATCCGCTCCGCCAGGGTCTCCACCAGCCGGCAGGGCTTCCCCTCCACCAGCTCCCGGACCACCTGATACACCCGGCCGTAGTCTACGGTCCGGTTCAGATCGTCGGATCGGGCGGCGGGGGCCAGGTCCAATCCCAACTCGAGATCGACGATAAACCGCTGTCCCAATCGGGTCTCCTCGGGGTACACCCCGTGGTATCCGTAGAAGGTCATTCCCCTGAAAAAGATCGTATCCTTGTCCATGATCTCCCGGCGCCTCCCTCTTCCGGTTCCTCTGCTGCGTCCCTCAGTCCCGGACCGCCTCGGATCCGTAAAGCATCGCATCGGTCATGCGGGCGACCCGGACCATTTCCTGCACGTCGTGCACCCGGACGATTCGACACCCCTTCACGATGCCCAGGACCACGGTGGCCGCCGTCCCCTCGACCCGCTGATCCACGGGCAGATCCAGGGTTTGGCCGATCATCGACTTCCGGGAGGTGCCGAGGAGCACCGGAAAGCCCAGTTCGACAATCCGATCCAGCCGGCGCATCACCTCGAGGTTCTCCTCGTAAGTTTTGGCGAAGCCGATGCCGGGATCCAGGAGGATCCGCTCCCTCCGAACCCCCGCCCTTCGGGCGATCGCCACGCTCTCCAGCAGATCGGCGCAGATGTCGTCCAGCAGGGATTCATAGACCGTCGGCGTTTCCCGATTGTGCATCAAAATGACCGGGACATCGAAGCGGGCCGCCACCCGGGCCATGTCCGGATCCCGTTTGAACCCCCACACATCGTTGATCATGTGGGCACCGGCCTCCAGAGCCCGCCGGGCCACCTCCGCCTTATAGGTGTCGACGGAGAGGGGGATGTCCACTTCCCGGGCGAGGGCCTCGATGATGGGAATCACCCGCTCCAGCTCCTCCTCCAGGGAAACCGGCTCGTGTCCGGGACGGGTCGATTCGCCCCCCACATCGATCAGATCCGCCCCCGCCTCCACCATCCGGCGGGCGTGGGCCACGGCCCGCTCCAGGCTGTTGTGCCGGCCGCCGTCGGAAAAGGAGTCCGGCGTCACATTCAAAATGCCCATCACCAGGGTGCGCCGATGGATGGGAAGGCGATGGGGTCCCACCTCCAGGGGCCCCCGGGGCTGTCCTTTCGCCAACGCTGTCCCACTCATCCCGTTCGCCTCTTTCCTCTTGCCTTCACGTACCCGCTCCACCCGGGACCCGCCGGGTGAAGGGGACGTCATCGGTGTCAAGTCGCTTTTCCAGCTCTTTTGGGGATTTCAGCACCATATTTCTACGGAGGCTGGCCGTCCGTGAGGAACAGGCGCGCTTCTCAGCCGATTCCGCTGCCCTTCCCGGCAACCAGCCGGCCCCGCCCCTCCGAGGATGCGGGCGACAGCCGGTCCCACGGATGCCATGCCGAAGGGGCAGTTCCCGAGGCCGATTTCCCCATCCTCCGCTTTACCCGGACCGGGGAAATTTAGGGCGCATCCTCACCGGCAGCCTCCGAATTCCTGCACCAGGTTATCAATAATCAATCCCATCATGGATTGCAAAACCTTCTCCTCGGCTCCCCTCTTCTCGCTGCGAAAGATCCCGGCTCCGCTCCCACTATCCTTATTAGTTTACAACAAATCCCCTATGGATAAAAGGGCAAGAAATGGCCCTCCCCGGCGGCATCACCGCCGGTTACGGGAAACATTTGCTATAATGGGGAGACCGACCCCTGCAAAAGAAGGTGAAACGATGTCCTCAAGGGATGATGCCAACGGCACGCCGACGACCGAAGAGTACCTCGAGAAGGTGACGGTGGGCAATCTCCAACCGCACAACGCTCCCATCACCCTGGTTGATTACGATCCGCGCTGGCCGAAGCTCTTCGAGCGGGAAGCCGATCGGATCCGCTCCGTCCTCGGCGATCTGGTCCTCCGGGTGGAGCATGTGGGATCCACCTCGGTGCCGGGCCTGTGCGCCAAGCCCATCATCGACATACTGCTGGTGGTCCCGGACGCCTCCGACGAGTCCGCCTATGTCCCGGCCCTGGAGGCGGCGGGCTACCGGCTCCGGATCCGGGAACCCGAGTGGTTCGAACACCGCCTGTTCAAGGGGCCCGATACCGACATCAACCTGCACGTCTTCAGCGAAGGGACGCCGGAAATCGAGCGGATGCTGCGCTTTCGCGATTGGCTGCGGACCTGCGCCGAAGACCGGGAGAGGTACGCCCAGGCCAAGCGCCGCCTGGCAAGGCGGCGATGGCGGTATGTGCAGGAATACGCCGAGGCCAAGACCGCCATCGTCCAGGAGATCATGGACAGGGCGAACCGGGCCGACTAGCCCTCCGGGAGGCCTCCAGCCTCCTTTTTCATTTCCCTGGAAATGAAAGATCCGCCGGAGTGATCCGGCGGATTCAAAAGGGGGCGGCCTCTGCGGTTCCCTCATATACCGGCATGCCCGGTGCGGCTCCCGTTACCGCGCGCTCGATTCCTCTTCTTCAAATTGGTACAGGGGCGTCGACAGGTAGCGTTCCCCGTTGCTGGGGATCACCGCCACCACCTTTTTCCCTTCACCCAGGCGGCGGGCCACCTTGGCCGCGGCGGCCACCGCTGCACCGGAGGAAATGCCGCCGAGGATTCCCTCCTCCCGGGCCATCCGGCGGGCCCAGTCGAAGGCCTCCTCGTTGTCGACGGTGATCACTTC
>JAJYSD010000224.1 GCA_021793745.1 Bacillota bacterium | reverse complement strand
AAAAAGGGAGATTCGGGGGGTGTAGCCCCCCTACCTGCCCGCCAAAAACCGCGCCAGGGCGTCGACGGCCTGCCTGGACTGACGACCTTCGGCCGAGAGAGTTACTTCCGTTCCCCGCAGAAGGCCGAGTCCGACCACCGCCCAGTAGTCATCGGCCTTGGCTTCTTTTCTCCCCTTCTTGATCGTCACCGTCGCATCATAGTTTTTGATTGCCTTCACCAGCTCCCGGGCCCGGACCAATCCGATCGTTTTTCCCAGCTTCACATTTTCCACCACGGGGACTTCTGAATCAGCGGATTTCTCCCCGCCTTCATCCGGCTCGGGCTCCGGCTGGTCGGGATCATCCGGCTTCGGATCGGACCCGGGACCGGAATCCCCCGGATCGCTCCTGGCGTTGGAATCCCGCCCTTCCCCTTCACCATCCGGTTCCACGGCGTCCTCCTGCTCCCCGTCCTCCGAAGGTTCCGTCGCCATTTCCCGCAACCGCCTGTTGATCTCATCCTCCAGCTCCTCTCCGGAGGACTTGACCAGGGGGCGAAGATCCAGGACGGGAGCACCCGGGGTCAGGGAAACTTCGGGTCGGGTGCTCATATCCAGTCCGTGCAGATCGATCTCCTTGGCGTCCAGCCGATCCACCTTCATGAAGACCTCATGGAGTACGATGGAAGGGATGGAGTCTCCGATTTGGATGGGAAGCCCTTTGATGCGGAAACCCAATGCCGTAGCATCCACTTGAAGCCCCCGAATCGGCACCATGCCTCCGTCGGCGATTTCCATCCCCCACCCATGGGCCCGGTTGGCTGCAGCCATCGTCATCCCGTAAACCTTCGCCTCCCCGGCGATCAACCGCAGTACGGGTTTGCCATCGCTCCCGACAGCCAACAGGGGGAGCAATCCTTTGATTTCGATTCGATCGGCCCGGATGACCACCCCTTGACTCCAATCCGCCGCATGGACCGGTGCCGCCCCTTTGGAAAAGGGCAGCAAGCCCGGGGTCAGGGCGATGAGCAATAAGAGAGCCACCCGGCCGATTCCCCTGAGAAGCTTCAAAAGCGGGTCACCCCCTTGGTCATCCCGGTGGATTCCCGACATCCGCCTAAAGGATCCTGTTCACCGATCGGCGCCGCCATCCCGCTTCATCCGGGCGACAATCGGCCAACCCGCCTTTTTCTTCGGCCAAATCCCTATCTTCCGGGCTTTCCTGTCCCCTTTCCTCTGCTTGCGGGACCGGTCCCCCGCCGGATCCCAGGCAGCACAGAGGGAGCCTCCGATCACCCCCAGCACCGTTCCGATCAACAGGCCTCCGAGGGCGCCCATGATGGAGATGACCGACAACACCATGGCGAAAATGCCGAGCAGCCGCACATATTGCGGCATCAACCATCCGAGGATGCCGCACAGGAGGACCATCGTTCCGAAGAGAAGGCCGGTAAAGGCAAAACTCCCGGGCACAAAGGCCAACCAGTACAAGTTGACCGGAATCCACAGGATGACGAGCCCGGCCAGGATGACGAGGATCAGCCCCGCCTTCGGCCGCCGCTTCGGCACCGATCGCCTCGATGGTACGGGGGAGCCACCCTCTCCGGGTGGCTCATGGAACAACCCTTGTTCCGCGATCTTTTCCATTCGGCTCACCTTTCGCGCTTACTTGAGCGAAACATCCAGCGTCATACCCGGGATCGAGATGCTGTTGGCAAAGAGGTAATGACCCCGGATTTTCACATTTTTCAGATTCATCGACGGAGCGGACAGACTAATTTTCTCCAGGGGATTGGTGCTGTACTTTTCCTCCACCTTCAGCCTTTTGAAAGAAGAATCCGCCGTCATCCGAGTCATGTCGAGGACCAGTCCCGACGCCTTCACATCCTTGGACGCCGTGATCAGAATCCGGGCTTTGAAGGCCCCCACTTCGAAGTCCTTATACAGTTTCATCCCTTTGATCACGCCATCGAGGCTGGAACTGGCCTGGGGATATCGGGACTTCTCGCTCGTCTGTCCGACTTTCGGCAACAGTTTGAAATTGGTGATCTGAATCTCATCGGCTTCAACCACAAACCCGCCGATTCCCGCCACCGGCATCGCCAGGGCGACGCCGCCGGTCCAGATGCCGATGCCCATGGCGAGAAGCAGGGCGAGGGCGGCCGTCACACTGATCCAAAACTTTTTCCACCGATACATCGCACAACCTCCTTTTCCGGCGAATGTTTTGGACCTCGAACCCTTATCCCGATGATGGATCCGCGACGAAGGGGATCGTTTGTTGCAACGATCCGTGCTGAAGGAAGGTTTCGATCACGGGTGAAAGTCGGCCCGCAAAGCGACGCCGCCGTCATCAGCCGAAAAGCCTTTCCGTTTCCCCGAACATCACCTCCCTTCCCGGAAAGGGGAGGCTACTGGATATTGAGCCAGATGCTTTTGACCTCCGTAAAATGCTCCAGGGCCTCCTTCCCCTTCTCCCGGCCCCAACCGCTTTCCTTAAATCCACCCCAGGGGCTGGTGGGATCCATCAGATTGTAGCCGTTCACCCACACGGTCCCTGCCCGGAGGGCGTGGGCCACCTGAATCCCCTTTTTCAGGTCGCGCGTCCAGACACCGGCGGCCAGTCCGTATCGGGTGGCGTTGGCCCGTTTCACCACGTCGGACAGTTCCTCGAAGGGCAACACCGCCAACACCGGACCGAAGATTTCCTCCCGGGCGATCGTCATCCCGTCCCGGGCCTCCATCACCGTCGGCTTGACGAAATATCCTTCGCCTCCCTTTTCACCGCCGGTGAGCAGCTTCGCCCCCTCTTCCATCCCCCGTTCGATATATCCGAGCACCCGCTCCATGTGCTGTCGGCTCACCAGGGGGCCCATCTGGGTCATCCAATCGACGCCGGGGCCCTGCCGGATCGATTGGGCCCGCTCCACCACGGCGCCGAGCACATCGTCATACACATCCCGGTGGACATACATCCGGGAGCCGGCACTGCACACTTCCCCCTGGTTGAAAAAAATGCTCATCATGACGCCCCCGGCCACCGCCTCCAGATCGGCGTCGGGGAAAACGATATTGGGGGATTTCCCGCCGAGCTCCAGGGTCACCCGCTTAAAATCATCCCCCGCGGCGCGGACGATCTCCCTTCCGACCCGGTTGGATCCGGTAAAGGTGATCTTATCCACCCCCGGATGCTTGACCAGGGCGGAGCCGGCACGGGGGCCGTAACCCGGAACGATGTTGACAACCCCTGGCGGAAAGCCCGCCTCCTGAATCAGTTCCCCGAGCCGGATCGCCGTCAGCGGGGTGTTCTCGGAAGGCTTCAGCACCACCGTGTTCCCGCAGGCCAGAGCGGGGGCCAACTTCCAGGAAGCGATTAGCAGGGGGAAATTCCACGGAACGATCGCACCGACGACGCCCACGGGTTCCCGGCGGGTATAGGCCAAATAGCTGCCGGGGAAGGAGACGGGCAGGACATCCCCGGTCAGCTTCGTGGTCCAACCGGCGAAATAGCGAAATTGCTCCACGGTCAGGGGAATGTCCGCCACCGATGTCTCCGTAAGGGGCTTGCCGGTATCCAGCGATTCCAGCTGGCACAGCTCATCGGCGTTCTCCTCGATGAGGTCCGCCAACTTCCAAAGCAGCCGCCCCCGCTCGGACGGAGAAATCCGGCTCCAGGTCCCTTCCAGGGCTTTTCTCGCCGAGCGGACCGCTTCGTCCACGTCCGCCTCCTCCGCTTCGTACAGGGTCGCTAGGGGCTCCCCGGTGGCCGGATCAAGGCTCTGGAACGTGCGTTCCGATTTGGAGGGCACCCAACGCCCGTGGATGAACAGCTTCTTTGTCCCGTCCCGGACAAAATCGCGTACGGCAGGCAAAACGGAAGGAAGCTCCAATGTCGATGTCATGTTTCCTTCTTCATCTACCAAAACT
>JAJYSD010000223.1 GCA_021793745.1 Bacillota bacterium | reverse complement strand
AGCCCCTTGGGCCGACCCGTCGTGCCCGTGGTGTAAAAGAGGGAGTACGGGGTGGTTTCATCCACCGCATCCGCAGACTGCGGCTCCGTGGCCCGACCCTCCTCCACCAATCCCTCGTAGGTGAGCGCCTGCGGTTCCGGCCCCTCGACACTGTCCGACAGCCATACCCAATTGGGGACCAGCCGGCGCAGCGGCTCCGCCGCCTCGGCAAATCCGTCCCAAACGAAGAGCCATTCGTCTTCGGCGTGACGGATGGTATAGGCGAGATCCTCCCCCGACAGCCGGAAATTGAGGGTGTGAATCACGGCGCCGAGCATCGACAGGGCGTAGTGCAGTTCCAGATAGCGGTGGCTGTTGACATCCATCACCCCCACCACCGTTCCCCGGCCGATCCCCAGGCGCCCCAACCGGTCGGCCAGCCGAAGGATCCGCTCATACATCGTTTCATAGGTCAGGCGCACCCGGCCGCTCACGATCTCCGAATCCGGCCGGTTCACCAGAGTGTGGCGCAAAAGCTCATGCACGACGAACTTTTTCATCGACCATTTCTCCTCCCCACACTTGAGGCTCCTGCATCGCCCAATCGGGATATTCCTCCCCTCGGAGAAAACGGTGGGCATACAGTGCGGCCAATTGAGCGTATCGTTCCCCGCCCTGATCCGCCAGGTCGTAGAGCAGGGCCACCTGGGCGGCATCGGCCAGGCGGATCACCCAATGTTTGGCATACCATTGGGCCGCCTCCGGCGACACCTTGACCGCCTGTTCGAAGACCCCTTCGATTGCCTCCTTCGCCAGCTTCGCTTCCGGGGTGGCGATCCGCTCCAGAAGAGGAATGAATTCGGCCAAAAACCCTTCGTGGGCTCGTTTCTTCTGCACCGCTTCCAGCAGATCCAGCGCCTGGATGTTGCTCGGCCCTTCCCAGATCGGCGTGATCAGGGCTTCCCGGTGCCAACGGGCCACTGCGTATTCCTCCAGGAATCCCAGACCGCCGAACATCTCCATCGCCATCCGGGTGATCTCCGACGAGTGGTCCGCAGTCCGGTTTTTCGCCATATGGCTGAGGAACCGGGCATAGTGGTAAGCCGGCGAATAGGGGGGACGATCATGCCAGGAGCGGTCGAAGGCATCGATCGCGTGGAAGGCCAAAGCCGTTCCCCCGGCCATCCGGACCGCCAAATCGACCAGGTCCCGCCGGATCAAGGGATGATCTTTAAGGTGTCGTCCAAAGGACCGACGCCGGCGAACCCGCTCCTCCACTTCCAAATGCGCCTTTTTGGCCACGCCCATGGCGCCGATGGCATTGGCCAGACGGGACAGGGTGAGGTTTTCCAGGGTGTAATAAATGCCTTCCTCCGCCCGTCCCACCAGGTAGGCTTCGCTGTTCTCCAGTTCCACCTCCCCTGACGGGACCGCCCGGGTCGCGCTCTTGTCCTTCAGACGCCGTACCCGGTAATTCAATTCGCCGTCCCGGTTCAAGCGAGGTACCAGGAACAGGGCCAATCCCTTGGGGCCCTCCTTAGCCCCCTCCGGCCGGGCCGTCACAATGGCCATATCCGTCAGGCCGGCTCCGCTGGCAAAATACTTGTCACCGGTAAGGCGCCACATTTGGCCGTCGAAGCGCGCTGCGGTCGTGTTGGCCCCCAGGTCGCTGCCTCCCTGACTCTCCGTCATCCAGGTCGCCCCAAAGGCTTCGCCGGACAGCAGTTTTTCCTTCCACTCCGCGTGTTCCGGGGCGTATTTGTGAATGGCATAGGCGGTCTGTCCGGTGATGGTGATGACGCAGTACAATCCCGGATCGGCGACAAGGTAACCGAGGGCAAAATGGTGATGCCAACTGCCCCCGTCATAGGGCGGCCGGTTCATCGGCGCAATCTGTTTGAGCAGCCGGGATTCCACGGGGCTCAAACGAACCCGGTCCACCCGATTGCCGTCCAGGTCATGCATGACCAGCACCGGCGGGGCATCGTGGTCGATGTGATACACCGCCTCATAAATCTCGGTCCCGGCGAGCAGGCCGTAGGATTCCAACTCCTCAGCGTGCTCCCGCCAAGCGGGCCAATAGCGGGAAAGAATCACCTTTAAATCCCGGTCCTTCAGCCAATGGTTTTGACCGTACGCGTAGGATTGGAATTTCATGATTTCTCTCCTTCCCGGGTTTTCTCATCCAGTAGCCGCTGCATGTGATCACGAAGTTCCAGAAGTTCTTCGCGGACGGCCTGCAAATCTCGGATCTGCTCGTCGATCTGGGCCAGTTTTTCGTCGCCCTTTCGAATCACCTCCCGCAACTGATACACTTCCGTGGGATCCAGATCGTACCATTCCAGCATCTCTCGAATTTCGTCCAGACGAAATCCCAACCGCCGCCCCCTCAATATCAATTTCAGCCGTACCCGGTCCCGGTCCGAATAAATTCGACGTCCACCGATCCGTTTTGGTTGGAGCAGACCCAGCTCCTCGTAATAGCGAATGGTTCGGGTGGTGGTATCGTACATCTCGGCCAGGTCGGATATGGTATATTGCTTGGACATGGTTTTCCCCCAAGACGCAATGTTCTGTTTTTATTTTATTTAACGTTTACGGAAACGTCAATTTTCCCTCCAATGCTTTTTTTGATTTTTATCCGCCAATACCCCGTATTCCGAAAATATCGCCGCCTTGAACAGACCTTTGAAACGCGAAAAAAAGGCGCCCTGAAATCGGCGCCCATGCACCGGCAGCATGCCATCATTCAAACCACTTTCCCTCAAACACCCACTCGGCCGGCCCCGTCATAAAAACGTGATCGGTTGCTTCATCCCATCGGATGTGCAAATCTCCCCCCAGCAGACGGACCGTCGCCTCCCGTTCGCCCTTCCCCGCAAGAGCGGAGGCGACGACCGCGGCACAGGCACCGGAGCCGCAGGCCAGTGTTTGTCCGACTCCACGCTCCCACACGCGCATCTCGATCTCCCGGGGCGAACGAACGGTGATAAATTCCACGTTGGTCTTTTGGGGGAACACCGGGTGAACCTCCAGCCGGGGCCCCCACTCCTCCACCGGAAAGGAGGGGGCATCCTCCACCGGAATCACGGCGTGGGGGTTGCCCATGGAGACGGCGGTAAACCGAAATAGGGTGCCCTCCACCTCCAACAATTCCTCCACCACCTTCTCCCGGTCGATGGCGGTGGGAATCTTCCGCCCTTGCAGGATCGGCCGCCCCATGTCCACTTCCACGGCGACCACCTGTCCCCCCGATGTCTCCAGCCGGACCCGTTGCAGTCCCGCCCGTGTCTCCACCGTCAGCTCCCGCTGATCCCCGGCGATCCGTTCAAAGAAATATCTGGCCACACAGCGGACCGCATTTCCGCACTGCTCCGCCTCCGTCCCGTCGGGGTTGAAGATGCGCATGGCCACATCCCCTTTTTTCGAGGGCAAAACAAAGACCAGCCCGTCGGCGCCGACGCCGAAATGGCGGTGGCAGATGGTCCGGGCCCGTTCGGATGCATCCTCTGGAAGAGCGGAGCGGGAAACCACGACAAAATCATTGCCCAATCCGTGCATCTTGGCAAAAGTCCAGGTCATCACACGAACTCCTTCTATCGACTATTTGCGCACCGCTTGACTCAATCGTCTCAGCGCGTCGATTCCCGCGGCCAACAGGAAGGGAAGGATCGACGCGGCGATGATCCACTTCCATTCCCGGGAGCCGATGGCCTCGGTATGGAAGATGGGTTGCAGGGGCGCGTAGTAAATAATGATAATCAGCATCAAGGCGGAAGACAACACCGCCAGCACCAGGGGACGGTTCTCCAAAGGGTTCCGGTGAAAGATCGACACGCTGCTGCGGCAGTCAAAGACATAGATCAGCTGCGCCATCACCAGCGTGCTGAAGGCCACCGTCTGGGCCCGCGTCAGGTCGTCCGGCGTCTCCCAGTAGGTCACCCAG
>JAJYSD010000222.1 GCA_021793745.1 Bacillota bacterium | reverse complement strand
CTGGGAGGAGGAACTGAAGGATTTCCGGAAGCTTCGCGCGCGCTACCGGCTTTACCCCCAAAGGGGCCGAATCACTGACGGGATCACCACACGCCGGAGCAGGGTCGGGACGCATAGGAACTTCGCAGGAGGGAGAACATGTTCCGAGATCGAGAAAGCCGACGGGGATTCCGGCGATTCCTCAGCATCGGCCTGGGCATGTCGATGATTTTCCCGACGGCATTTTGGAATCCTCCGTTCCTCAAGGCATCGGCGGAGTCGACGTTGAAAAACTCGGAGGTGCAAATCGGGGGTGTCCAAGTGATCCCCGACCAGGACCATCACCCCTTTCCCTGGGGCAAACCGGGGCTTTCCTCTCCGGTATTGCGCTGGGGAGCCCCCAAAGCCGCCGGCATGAAAGTGGGGCCCTTGAACGCCATCGATCCGCATATTCAACAGGCGATCCGGGAACAAAATATGCCCGGAGCCGTGGTCCTCATCGCCCGGAGGGGGGTCGTGGTCAAACACAAGGCCTACGGACACGCCCTCCGCTACCGGGATGATCGGTTCACTCCGGTGGAGCATCCGATCGCCATGAGGGAGGACACCATCTTCGACATCGCCTCCATCAGCAAGTTGTTCACCGTGACCGCGGCGATGAAATTGTACGAACAGGGGAAGTTCGATCTGGACGATCCCGTCGCCCGTTATATCCCGGAATTTGCGGCGGAGGGAAAAGAAGAGGTGACCATCCGCCAGTTGATGACCCACACCTCGGGGCTCGCCCCGTGGATCCCCCTCTACGAGATGGGGAGAAGCCGGGAGGAGCGACTGCAGATCGTGTTCCGCCAACCGCTGGAGGCGGAACCCGGAACCCGATACGCTTACAGCGACCTGAATCTGATCACCCTGGGGGCGCTGGTGGAACGGCTGTCGGGGATGCCCCTGGACGCCTTTGTGAAAAAACACATCACCGATCCCCTGGGCATGACCGACACCATGTACAACCCGCCGGCATCCTTGAAGCCCCGGATCGCCGCTACGGAATATCAACCGGAGATCGGACGGGGGCTCATCTGGGGTGAAGTGCACGACGAGAATGCCTGGTCCCTGGACGGGGTGGCGGGCCATGCCGGCGTTTTCTCCACCGCCAGGGATTTGGCCGTGTTTGGCCACATGTTCCTGCAAAAGGGGAAATACGGCGACAAGCGGATCTTGAAGGAATCGACGGTGGAGCTGATGGCGAAAAACCATCTTCCCGACTTTCCCGGCGATGACCATGGGCTGGGCTGGGAGCTGAACCAGAGCTGGTATATGGACGCCCTGGCCGACGCGAAAACCATGGGACACACCGGCTTCACCGGCACCTCCCTGGTGGTGGATCGGAAAAACCAAACCATCGCCATCCTGTTGACCAACCGGGTTCACCCCACCCGCGACAACGCTTCGCCCAATCCGACACGCCGGCAAGTGGCCCGCTTGGCCGCCGATGCCATCCCTGTCTCCGGTCTCGGGAAAAAGGGAGCCTGGTTCTCCGGTTACGGGGATGAGCTGGACCGATCCTTGACCAGCGGGAAGCTGCCGGAAACATCGAAACCCCTCACCCTCTCCTTCGACACCTGGCACCGCCTGGAGGCAAAGTCGGAGGAGGGAGGGGATTTTGGCACCGTGGAAAGCTCTGCCGACGGAAAGCGCTGGAAACCCCTGACAAAACCCTTCGCCGGCAACAGTGACGGCTGGAAACGGGTTCAGGTCACCGTTCCCCCGGAAACGAAACACCTTCGTTTCCGCTACCGGACCGACGATTACGGGAACGGCCGGGGGTGGTACGTCAAGGATCCGGATGTCAAAACCGCAGACGGAAAAAAAGTGAAGGTCCAATGGTCCGGAGAAGGCTGGCAACCCCGGAATTGGTAAGGAGTTGACCCGTAACCGGGGGAGGCGGATCGATCCGCTTCCCCCTTTGCGGAAAGCGCCCTGCCGGATCTGTTTCGGCCCAAAATCGGATCTGAGCGGGTCCGGACCCCATTTCTCCGCTCTGCGGGCGAACCATGGACGGAAAGGGGGAGTCCAGTGAACAGCGCGCCGCTTCCCTCCCACCCCTTGCTGCAGCGGCTGATCCAAAGCGCCGGTGTCCAGGCGGGGCTCACCCCCCGGTCCCTGCGGCGGGCCGTCTCCCGCCGCCATTGGGATTCCCTCCTTTGTTCCGCCCATCCGGCCCATCTGCCCCACCTGATCGTCATCCGGTGGTTGGCCCGCCGGGACGCCCGGTCGGACCGGGAAGCCCTGGCACTGCTAAACCGCGGCATCCGATACCTCCAAAGGGCAGCCGCCCGTTTCGACGATCCCGTCGTAAAATCCGGATTGGAAGAGTGGGCCCGAGATTTCCGCAAATGTGCCGATTTCCTGTCGCCCTCGACCGATGGCGAAACGGCGTCAAATCGGAACCTCCGCTCCTGAGGCGAAGGTGCGGATCAGTAGGGTCTGCACCGCACCCGCTGAAGGACTCCTCGGAAGCGGGAAAAACGGGGAAGCTCCCGCCGAAAGGAGCCGTCAATATCGTTCGGGAGGTAAAAAAATGTCCGGAACACCCCGGCCCTCGGGGATGCTCCGGACATTTCTCTCTCCTTTATCGATCGCCTTCGATCACCACGCCTTCGCCCTTCTCCACCGCCGCTACTTGGGGCGGCCAGATGTATCCCCCTTTGCCGCTCTCCGCTCACTCCTTCGGCACATACAACTTAATGTCATCGATCACTGCCGAGCCCTCATAGTAGTTCAGGTGCGGGTCACCCAGGATGAAGAAATCGGGATACGCCGAGCCCTCCGGCCACTGTTCGACGGAATAACGGCCGTAGGGACCGCTGAAGGTCAGTGTTGTATTGAACCGTCCGTCGTATTCTTCCGGCCTGTTATTAAAGTGCCAGATGGGACGGCCGTCTTCGATGAAGCCGCGATGATAGCGAAGGGTCATAGGCCCGGCATGGCGGAAGTTTCCCGACATCTCCAGGGTATAGCCGGTTTCGTCCCGCTCGATGGCAAAGGTGTAGGTCTCCTTCGGCATGAGCTCCGGCTGAATCTCCGCGGCGGAAACGATCACATGCTCGGAATCCGGCGGATAAAAGGAGCCGCAGGCGGTTTCAAACATGAACTCGTTGTAGCCGATGCTTGGCTCCCGCCACCGGTCCCCGGCGAAGAAGATGGCGTTGATGGCGTTGTATGAGCTTTCAGGCCCGGTATAGGAATACAGCTCGCCGGTCTTGGGATTGCAAACCGCGTAATCCTTCGCCCCCGACGCGTAGGTGTTGTAGGCGTCCATTCCCACCTTGCGGTGATTGTGGATAAAGATGTTGTTGTGGGGCGCCGGATCGGGGTAGTCCACGATGGCCAGGAAGTAATATCCGTTCGCGTTGCGCACGTCGTTGAAGTGGGGGTTGCACGGACTGCTGGGACCGGCAAAATCCCCGCTCCGTTTCCAGGGCCAGTTGCTCTTGCACCCCTCCAGGTCATATCCGTTGCGCCTGCCGTTGTACTCCCACTCGCCGTTCCGCATGCCCCCGAAATCGATGCTGCGCAGGGTATACTCGATGCGGTACCGGGGAGGTAAGGGATGGGTGGAGCGGATGATGATCCCCCCATCATAGCTGGATTCGTCGATCTTGGCGGCCCGCCCGCCCGGCTGCACGGTCACCGCGGTGAGGGAGGGCGGGCGATCGGGTCGACCGTCCTTGTCGTAATCCCGGGCCGCCAGTTCCGCAGTCAGCCAGCCGTCTTTGCCGAATGGAACCCGCTTGCGCAGCACATCGAAGCTGTTCAACTGATCGCCAAAGGCTTCGCCCCCTTGCACCCTGAAATACGCTCCGTCATCATCCAGATGGTCCACGTGCCACGGGCTCTCCTCTCCATGGGGATCCCTCACCCAGGGGGCCTTCTCCATCGGCAGCGGCTTG
>JAJYSD010000221.1 GCA_021793745.1 Bacillota bacterium | reverse complement strand
GTGGAATAGTTGTAGCCGAACAGCAATCCGATCCCGAAACCAGCGAGCAGAGGTAGAACCACCCCGCCGACGGCCGTCAGGGTCGAGCCGTAGGCGGTCCGTTTAAATTCGTTCACATCGGTTTCCAGGCCGGCGAGGAACATCAGCAGAATAACACCGATTTCCGCCAGATCGCGGAGCATATCGCTCTGTTGAACCCAGCCCAAGAGGGAAGGGCCGAGGATGACCCCGACAAGGAGCTCGCCGAATACGGCGGGTTGTCCGATCTTTTTGCTCAAGTGTCCTGCGATTTTGACTGCGACCAAAATAAGGGCGATCTCCAACAGAAAATGGAATTGACTCAATTCTTCCAGATCGATGAACTGTTCGATTAAGTTCATCTGCTACCTCCTTTACGACCGATGTCCCCCTTATTGTAGCAAAGATTGATTCCGGTTTCATAAGGGGACCCGAGGGGAATAACACATAATCACTATTTTATCCTCCCGGCGATGGTACTATAAGCGGCGATGAATTGAAGCATTTATGCTATAATATAATAACGACGAACGTCGACGTGTACCGGTTTGTCGCGGGAATGGCTGGGTGAAGGGCCTTATGACGGTTTTGTCTGGCGGAAGAGGGTGTTTTTGATGGCATGCAAGGCCTTTTTTCGTTGACGGCCGCGCTTCGATGAACCATCGCTTCTTCCCCGCTTCCAGACACTCCTGGTTGAAGACATGCTTCCAACGTTGAGAATCGTTCAGGGAGGGATGAGACGGATATGTCAGCCCTGTACCTACTGGTCATCGCCGCATTCGGCCTTACGATCTGGGCGCAATTTAAAGTGAAAGGCACCTTTAACAAATGGTCCAAGAATCCCGCTTCCTCCGGGATCACCGGGGCAGAAGTCGCCCGCCGCATCCTCGATGCCAATGGCCTTCACGATGTACCCGTCGAACCGGTGCCGGGTAAGCTGACCGACCATTATGATCCGATGGCCCGGGCGGTCCGTTTGTCGGAGAGCGTGTACTACTCCAATTCGATCGCCGCGATTTCCGTGGCGGCTCACGAGTGCGGACACGCGCTGCAACACCGGGATGCGTACGGATTTCTGGTGCTGCGCCACAAAATGTTTCCGGTCGTCAATTTTACCTCGGGCGTGGCACCGCTGCTCCTGATCGCCGGGATCATTTTTCAGGCCTTGAACCTCTTCGCGTTGGGAATTCTCTTCTTTTCCGCGGCAGTGGCCTTTCAGCTGGTGACGCTCCCGGTGGAGTTCAACGCCAGCAGCCGAGCCAAGGATATCCTCGTTCGCCAGGGCTTTATCCGGAATATCGAGGAACGCGGCGTGAGCAAAGTGTTGAATGCGGCGGCGTTCACCTATGTGGCCGCTACGCTCGTCGCGGTGATGGAGCTGGTGTACTACATTTCCCTGTTCCTCGGCAGCGATGAATAACCACCCAAAGGGTCCTACGGGGAGCCGCGCAAGGCGGCTCTTTTTTATTGGCGGTGTTACATATTTTTGGCCATCGGAAGGATACTACGAAGGAATCCTTCAGGAAAGGAGGACCTTTCATGCGTGCCGTGAAGAGGTGGGCACTCGGTGTCCTATCGGTGGCGCTGGTATTCGGGCTTGTTGCCGGTTGTGCCACCCAGCAGCGTCCGGAAGAGACGCGCGATGAAGCCGCCCAGCGTCCTACCCGCCCCTTGGCCAATCCCACGCCGAATCGCCGGGATGAGGCGCAGCAGCCGATGGGGCGGCAAATGCGGGTGGCGGATCAAATCGCGGACGCCATCGCCGAAATGAAGCGGGTAGACACTGCGACGGTGATCTTGACGGACCGGACGGCATATGTGGGCGTGATGATGCCTTCAGGCGAGCGTTTGACCCAAGGGCTGGAGCAGGCGATCGCCCGCAAGGTGCGGGAGAAGGATGCCAGCGTTCGGAGGGTGTACGTATCGGCCAACCCCGACTTTGCCAAGCAGATGAATGATTATGCCCGGGACATCCGTCAAGGTCAACCGGTGTCGGGTTTGTGGAATAATTTCATGGACATGGTCCGCCGAACCTTCCCCAACGCGGAATAAAAGTCCGGACAAAGCGTCGGCCCGATCCCGGAGAAGGGACTCTCCTCCGGATCCGGGCCGTTATTTTATGCGCGGTTGCGGAATCGTAGTATAATAAGGAGTGAGTGGCAGAAGCGCTTGGGGAGGGATCTTCAACATGAAGCGGCTGACGCCGATGGATATTTTCAATAAGGATTTCAAACATGCCATTCGCGGTTACGATATCGATGAAGTGAATGAATTTCTGGATCTGGTCATCAAGAATTACGAGGATTTGATCGAGGAGAATGAACGCCTGAAGGAACAGCTCCGCAAAGCCCAGCGGGCACCGTCCCGTGCCTCCGAGGATACCGGCCCCGATGCGACGATTCAGAATCTCATCCGCCGGGTGGAGCGGTTGGAACAGGTGGTATTCCGGCAAAGCGGACGCGGCCGATAAGGATGAAAGACAGGGGGCACAGTACAGATGCGCCCTTTTCCGTTTTTTATGGGAAGGTTTCACTGCCATGGTACCTGCGGGCCAGGCAAAACTCTTGCCCGTAGGGATCCTCGGACAACCGGTTGATCCGGATGGGATGGCCGGTGCGGGGGGAATGGATAAAGGCCCCGTTTCCCACGTACATCCCCACATGGTGGATCTTGCCCCGTCCTTCATTGTGAGCAAAAAACACCAGATCGCCCGGACGAAGCTCGTCCGCCGGCACCCGCTCTCCGTAACAGGCCTGATCGCCGGCATCCCGCGGAATGCGAATCCCCGCCGATTCAAAGATGCGATACATCAATCCGGAGCAGTCAAACCCATAGGAGGAGGTTCCTCCCCAGAGATAGGGAAGTCCCAGGAACCGCTCCGCCGTGGCGACCCGAACTTCGCCGCCGGCAATGGGCAAGGTGCGGGATACAGTGATGTGTTCGGAGGGGAGACGCCCCACGATCCCCCGGGGGGTGAGTACGATGGCTTCGTCGTCCACTTCCCCCAACCAGGGCAGCTTGCTCATAAAAGCGATGGGGTGTACCGTTTCACTTCCTTCCAGGCGCAACAGGGTGCGGGGGGCGGTCACAAAGGCCAAGGGTTCCGTTTGCCATGCCTGGTGGTAATCCGGATGAAAGGTGAGCTGCCGGACCGGTACCCAACCGGGATACCCGCCTTCATCCTTGGATGAGTGCTGCTCCGGAACGCGGATCTCCGCCCATCCATCCTCCTCGCCGACGACCCAAACCGGTTCGCCGTAGAGCACCTGGGTTTCCAGGCGGCCCACCAGATCGATGCGCCCCTTTTCGTCATCATCCAAGCGGGCGAGCCATCCCTCGACGTCTGCCGGATGGGAGAGGGAGGCAGCGTCCAAGTCGCGGGGGTTGCACGGGCTTAACCAGACATTGGCGACCGCCACATCCACGAAACGGATACTCATGGAAGTCACTCCTCGAAAAAGAAAATGCCTTCATACCCTTTCTTCACGACGAGGCGGGGTTCCTTTTTTCGAACCGTCAAGGGAACCACAGAGGGAAAACGGTTCCATGGGTCGAATATTTGAGAAAACGATCTATTTTCCGCCTCGACAGGAGGGATGGGTGTGAAGAAAGGGTGGCGCTTGGGGACGGCACTGCTGCTGGCCCTGGCCCTGATTTTATCCGGTTGCGGTGCATCGGGGGATTCGGAGAACCAATCCCGGCAGATCCTGAAGTTGAATTTGCCCAACGGGGAACCCACTTCCCTGGATCCGGCCAAAGCCTTTGACGAGGAATCGATGGAAGTGGCCCATGCGCTTTTCGAAGGTCTGATGCGCCTCGATGAAAAACATCAACCTCAGCCCGCGGTTGCTGAAAAGGTGGACGTTTCATCGGACGGTCTCACCTATACCTTCACGCTGCGACGAGATGTCAAATGGTCC
>JAJYSD010000220.1 GCA_021793745.1 Bacillota bacterium | reverse complement strand
CCAATCCCCTGCAAAAAGGGAAAAAGCGAGGGTTTCTTCCCCTCGCCAATCCGCGCTGTTTTTCCGCGCTCTTTCAAACAAACCGCCTGCTACATTTTTTACCATTATAGCTGAATACGACGGTGCGCCCTTCGATGACCGTTTCCAAATGGACCGTCCTGCCCCACAGCGCGTACACGTGGGGCAGCGTATTTTCCAGATACTTCAGGTCCAATTCGATGCCCTCGTAACGGTGCTGCAGGTACAGCTCCCCGTTCCGGAGAAAATCCCCGTCCTTGACGACGATATAAGGGTGACCGCCGTTGACCCGACTGGCGACAAGCTGGTCCCGAACGCGCCTCCAATCCTTGTCCGTCACGGTCCATTCATTGCCCGTCCGTTCAAATACATACAGATCCAGTTCCTCCACCAATTCCTTGGTCAAGTAATTGCGCAGAAAGGAGAGATCGGACTCCAGTGCCCGGACTTCAAAAATTTTCTCCCTCCCTTTTCCGGGAAGACGCCCGTACTCCCGCCGCTCCTCTTCCGTCGGATCATTCCAGCGCTTCTCGATATCCTCGAATATCTTCAAGCCCAGAAAATAGGGGTTGATGGAAGTGGCCGAGGGTTGGATCACGGAGGCGTTCAATTTGGCAAATTCAATGGTTTCTTCCTCCGTCAAATCCATTTCCCGAAGAATCCGGATGTGCCAATAGGAGGCCCATCCTTCATTCATGATCTTGGTCTCCAGCTGGGGCCAGAAGTAGAGCATTTCATTGCGGAGGATGGACAGGATATCCTGCTGCCAATCCTCCAACACACGGCTGTGATTCATGATGAAGAGGAGCAGATCCTTTTCCGGCGTTTCCGGAAACCGCTTTGGTTCCGGCGGTTCCACCCTTGTTTGCCCCTGTCGATCGTCCAGCTTCCACAGATCCTCATATGGCGTTTTCAGCCGGCTTTGCCTTCGATCCCTGTCCCCTTCTCGCTCCTTCCTCCTGCGTCGGGGTTTCACCAAACTGGGATCGATATGTTCCTGAATCGACAGGGCGTGGTCGAGGAACCCCTCGACGCGGTCCTTCCCGTATTTCATCTCGTAGAAGCGGATGCGTTCGGCGCTGGCCGCCATGGTTTCCACCATATCCCGGGAGGTATTGGAAAACCGGATATTGTTCTTGAAAAAGTCGGAATGGGCGAGGACATGGGCCACGATCAGCTTGTTTTGAATCAGGCTGTTCCCCTTGAGCAAAAAGGCATAACAGGGATTGGAGTTGATGACCAGTTCGTAGATCTTGTTCAACCCCAGATCGTACTCCATTTTCATGCGATGGAAGGCCTTGCCAAAGCTCCAGTGGGAAAAACGGGTGGGCATCCCATAGGCTCCGAAGGTGTAAATAATCTCCGCCGGGCAGATCTCAAAGCGCATCGGAAAAAAATCGAGCTGAAACTTCCGGGCGATTTCGGTGATCTCCTCAATCGCCTTCTCCAACCGTCGGATTTCCTCAGTCATGACTTCCTCCTCCCTCTCCTGTCGGAGGACTTCGCTTCCGGTTCGTACCTCCTCCCTGATATCCTATGACGGGGCATCGGCTCCGAACACCGACAGGTTCCGCAGGGATTCCCGCCGGCAGCGCCCTGCCACCGGGACCCCGCCGTTCCGAATCCGGCTATTTCATGTTTTGGACCGGTCCTTTATAATGGGTTGTAAAAACATGGGGAGAAACCGAACGATGAGCCATCTCAGCGAAGGAACAGCCGGCTTTCGGCGCGCGAACCGGGCCTTGTTCGCCGGCGGATTGGTTACCTTTTCCATATTGTACGCCGTCCAACCGCTGATCCCGGTGTTTTCCCGGGAATTTTCCATCTCCCCCGCCATGGGAAGCTTGTCCCTGTCCGTAACCACCGCCGCCCTGGCCGTTTCCATGCTAATCCTGGGCTCGTTGTCCGACAGCTGGGGGCGAAAGCCGATCATGGTCGCCTCCCTTCTCCTCTCTTCCTTGCTGGCGATCGCTACCGCCTGGAGTCCCAACTTTTCCACTCTTCTGCTGCTCCGCCTGCTGCAGGGAATCGCCCTGGCGGGACTGCCCGCGGTAGCGATGGCCTATTTGGGAGAAGAAATCGCCCCCTCCAGCCTGGGAACGGCGATGGGATTATATATCAGCGGCAACTCCATCGGCGGCCTGGCCGGACGCGTGTTGGGCGGCACCTTGACTGACGTCTTTTCCTGGCGGGCGGCCCTGGCCACCCTCGGGGGAATCAGCCTTCTTCTCAGCCTGTGGTTTTGGCGGGCTTTACCTGCGTCGGCCCACTTCCGGGCCAGCCGCCCGCATGTGAAGGAGCTGCTCCTCTCGATGGGGCGACACTTGAAAAACCCGTCACTGCTGCGGCTGTTTATGGTTTCCTTTGTCCTGATGGGAAGTTTTGTAACGCTGTTCAACTATATCGGATTTCATCTCCTCGAACCGCCCTATTCCCTCAGCCCTTCCGTCATCGGCTGGCTTTTCCTGGTTTACCTCACCGGCTCATACAGCTCGGCCCGGATGGGTAAGGCGGCGGACCACCGCGGCCGGAAAAACATGTTGTGGACGGGGCTGGCCATCATGTTGACCGGGGCCGCCCTGACCCTGCTGCCGCCGCTGTGGTGCAAGGTGACCGGCCTCGCCCTGTTCACCTTCGGCTTTTTCGGCTCTCATTCCGTCGCCAGCGGCTGGGTGAGCAGCGCGGCCCGCACCGCCAAGGCACAGGCCGCATCCCTGTATCTCTTTTTTTATTACGCAGGATCCAGCGTTTTCGGCACCCTGGGCGGTTGGTTTTGGAGCGGCTTCGGATGGATCGGGGTCATCGGTTTGATCCTGGCCTTGATCCTGCTCGCTTTTCCCCTTACCCGGCCGCTGACGGAGGCCCACACGTCGGTCGACCGAAAAGCCTCTTGACTGGTTCCCATGCCAAGGGGGATCCGGGGGATTCCTGTTTTCACGAATCCTTCCCAGATCCCCCCCTTTCCCGACTCCGCAGGCTTTACCCGCTTCCGGAGGCAATCGTAGGGACAGGGGAGGTTGTTTAAAATCGCAGGCTGCCGGCAACAACAAGCCGGAGTCCGGCCGGGGGCACCGCCGATGTGTGGGTTGCATGCCCCCGTGGTAAAAGATCTACGGAGCCTCCTTTGTGCCAATACGTCAGATCCCCTCATGGAAAAGAAAGGATGAAAGCCAATGATCCGAAAACGGTATGTCGTTCACGGGAGGGTTCAGGGCGTCGGTTTTCGTTATCACGTGTATCAGGAGGCGCTCCGCATCGGGATTCGGGGCTGGGTAAAGAATTGTCCCGACGGGACCGTTGCGATTGACGCCGAAGGGCCGGCCCCCCAGATGAAACAGTTTGAGGAGGCAGTCCAAAAAGGAAGCCCGGTGTCAAGGGTTACTCATCTGGAGATTCGTGACGAGGAGCCGGCCGGATATCAACAATTTGAGATCCGGTATTGAGCGGAAAAGCCGCACGCCGCTTCGCGGCCCAAAACCGCCTCTCCGGAGACGGGGAGCGATTTTCCCACGACTCCTCCTCGGCGAAAAATCGCTCCCTGTGTCCATGCTCTTTCGGACTCGACCATCCATAAAATTTCCCTCCCCTGCTTTTTTTGTTTCAATCCCCCGCGTCAAGTGTTTCATAAAAATAGTCTTTGTTTTTATTATTGTTTGTAAAAACTAAAAAGTTGTATAATTGAAGGGGGAAACCCTTTATGGATCAATCAAGGGGGGATCCGGCGTGAAAAGGAAATGGGGAATTTCGCTTCTTCTTTTCAGTATGATTTTCTTCACCCTGAATCCGGCAGTTGGAACCGCATCCGACCATCCCTATCAGCCGGGAACGCTGTATGAAACCTTTCAACAGGCCGCCAAAGAGTTTGGCGTCCCCAGCGAAATTTTGCTGGCGGTCAGCTATGTCGAGACGCGTTGGCAAGACCACAATGGCAAACCCAGCCA
>JAJYSD010000219.1 GCA_021793745.1 Bacillota bacterium | reverse complement strand
GGAGTGGACATTGACCCGGATCATGTGGATGGACGGCGCCGTCGCTTGGAGCCTGACACCGAAGCGGGGCCCCTGCTTGATCAGCTCCGGTTCATCCAGGGTCATCTCCTCCAACGTAGGCGGAGCCACCCCGTAACCCGTCGTCCGGACCATATTCAGGGCGTCGGCCACTTTGTCATATTCCCGCTTCGCCTTGCTGAACTCCTGCATCAACTCCAACAGGTGATCCTTGCCTCGGATCTCCACCCCGACGATCTCCGTCAATATCTGATCATACAGGTCGTCCGGAGCATACAGATCGATTTCGGCAACACCCTGCCCCATATCCATTCCCGACAGGGCCGCCCGCTCGATAAACTCATAGCCGTCAAACTGACCCACCACATGGTCGACATCCCGAAGCCGCCGGATGCCCTTCACCGTCTCCCGGACCGCGTTTTCGAAATCCTTGCGAAGCCAGTGATCTTCATCCAGAACCATCACCCAACCGGGCAGGTTGACATTCACCTCGTGTACCGGGAACTCAAACAGCACTTCCTTCATGACATTCAGGATGTCATCTTCCGCCATGGTGGCCACACTTAATGCCAGAACCGGTACATCGTATTTCTCCTGCAATTCCTCGCGCAATGCCTGGGCCGATTCACTATGGGGCTGGGTGGAGTTCAACAGGACGATAAAGGGTTTCCCGACTTCGGTCATCTCATCGATGATCCGTTCCTCCACCTCTTCATAGGACTCCCGCGGAATATCGGTGATCGAGCCGTCGGTGGTAACCACCACCCCCAGAGTCGAGTGTTCCTGGATCACCTTGCGGGTTCCCACTTCCGCCGCTTCCTGGAACGGAATCGGCTCTTCAAACCAAGGCGTGTTGATCATTCGGGGGCCGTTTTCATCTTCGTAGCCCTTGGCGCCTTCGATGGCAAAGCCGACGCAGTCCACCAAGCGGACATTGATGTCCAGACCTTCGCTGACATGGATGTTCACGGCCTGATTCGGAATAAATTTCGGTTCAATGGTGGTGATGGTGCGACCGGCTCCGCTGTGCGGCAATTCATCCGTAGCCCGAACCCGATCCGCCTCCTCGCTGATATTGGGAATCACCACTTTTTCCATAAACCGCTTGATGAACGTCGATTTTCCGGTTCGAACTGCTCCGACCACTCCGATGTAGATATCCCCGCCGGTACGCTCGGCAATATCTTTAAAGATATCTACTTTTTCCATGCTTACCCCTCCTTCAAGGTATCCGCGAAAAAGCCGATCGATTGCCCTATCGCTCCTTCGCCCCCTCCGCACTTTTTGGACACTATAAATATATGAGTCCCTCGCCCCTTTATGAATGCGGAGGTGGGAAAAACAGAACCGCCTGTCGGCGGTTCACTCCCCTTTGAACGAACGGGCCATCCCTCGACGCGGCTCCTCCGGATCATCCAGTTTGGTTCGAAACCCCACCACTTTGACGGAGGCGGATAGGCGCCCCAGCAGAAAAGCGGCGACGGCTACCAGCAGCAAAAACATCGTGTCCCCCATGACGATCCATTCCCTTCCCATTAATCCGTTCTTGCTACTGTTTATGAACGGGAAGGGACAAATATGCCAAGACCTTTTCAACCGGCCTCCTCTTCGACGAGCACCGGCTCCCCATCCTCCAGGCGGATCTCCGGAGAACGGGCGGGGACGAATAGGGAATCCCGGAGCAGCCACTTGCGAAGGTCTTCCGCTTGATCCTTTTTGCGTTTACCCTCCTGCATCATGCGCAAAATTTCCGGTCGGTAATCCACGTACAATTTCCCTTGACGGTCCATCACCAGCGGCAGCGACAATCCTACCGTGTAAGGGCTCGGAATCGTTTCCTCCTCCAAACCCATCCCTTGAAAATCGATGGAATAAAACCCCTCCCCCACGGATTCGGCAGCGGGAAGGCGCTTCCGCTTTTCCCGGTATCCATCGACAGCCACCTGGAGGTCGCGCAGGCGGTCTGTCACCCGCAGATCCACCAGTTTGACTTGCATTCGGTCCTCCAGTGCCACCAGAACGTAAAGAAAGTGGCCTCCCTTTTCGAAGGAACTGGGCGGGATCTGCCCGATATATCCCTCCAGCTTCGAGAAGTCGATCACATATCGCTCATAGGGGGATGTGCCCGCCTGTACGGGCGCTTCCTTGATCGGAAACCGCTTGTTCTGCTCCCAAAATTGATCCGCCGCCGACTGAACCATCGCCACGTGTTCCGGTAATCGGTCTAGCTGCTGCCGCTTATCATCGGGATACATGCACCCTCCCGTCAAAAGCAACAATACCGGAATACACCCAGAAAGGACCTTCATCCACCTGTTCACCGCTCATCCTCCTTTTCGAGGGCCGATCCGGGGCGGAAGATCACAGCAACGCCCGCAAACCGAACATCAAGGCCGGGATCAGCAATAGAAAAGCGACGACGGAGAGAACATGACGGAGCCACCCTTTTCTCCGTTGCCGGGCCCAGGCGATTAAAAAGTTAGCAAAAGCCAAAAGCACGATGGCGATCATCGCATCAATCATCATCGATCCTCCTCCGTACATCTGCTTATTCAGTTTACCACACTGAACCGGGACAAACGACTCTCCGCCAAAGGCCACAATTCCGCGGGCACCCAACCGCTGGGGGGGCACTTGCCCTACCCTCCCATGGGAATACGCATAAGATAGGATGACATGAGCCCGCTCGCGGAGGTGACAACGTGAACAAACCGATTCAACCACGGATTCCCTCGAAGCGAAAGCGAAGAAAATCGACCACCCCGCCTTACAGGACACCGGCCACCAACCCAAACCCTCTTTCATCGCTGAACATGGCCAATATCCTCAGCCACTTTCTGACGGTCCGATCGGCGATCAAAGAGCTGAGCACATCGCTGCAGCGACTGGAAAACATCCTGGATTCCGTCTACCAGATGTTTGAGATTGCCCAAACGTTTATGGCCCAGCAGCAACGGGCGCCGGGACGTCCGCCCCTCCGGCTGATCCCTCCCCGGACCCCAAAAAATTCTCCCTTGGAGCAGGAAGGAGGTTCCCCATCCGGCGATTCTCCTCTGGGAAATATCGATATCGGTCAGATCATGGCCCTGCTCCAGTCCCCCTTGGTACAAAACCTTTTGTCACAATGGATGCAGCAATTGCCGTCCGATGACGGCCAGCAACGGAAACAGGGGTAACGCGCCTAGCGCGTTACCCCTTTATCTGATCCATTACCCGGCCCTCGCTGTGACTGATCCCCACCCCGAACTCCTCAAGCTGAGCACCGGGTAATGGTTATACTTCAGGATATGAAAGTGATCCCCTGCTTGGTAACCAATCATTCGCCCAAAACATCCGGCCACCCTTCCGCAATTTCCTCCATTTCATGGGTTTTCCCCCGTCCCATCAGATCCTCCACCGCCCGGGACGGATCCTTCCCCTCAAAGAGAACCGCGTAAAGCTCCGCAGTAATCGGCATTTCCACCCCATAAGTTCGCGCCAACCGATGGGCGGCCCGGGTCGTCTTCACCCCTTCGACGACCATTCCCATTTCCCGCAGCACATCCTCCAGCGCCTTTCCCTGACTCAGCATATACCCGGCCCGCCAGTTTCGGCTGTGTCGGCTGGTGCATGTGACCACCAGATCCCCCACACCGGCCAGGCCGGCGAAGGTGATCGGCCGGGCGCCCATCGCCATCCCCAGGCGGGCGATTTCGGCCAAGCCGCGGGTCATCAGCGCCGACCTGGCATTGTCTCCAAATCCGAGCCCGTCGGATAGGCCGGCCCCCAGGGCGATAATGTTTTTCAAGGCCCCGCCGATCTCGACGCCCACCAGATCCGGATTGGTGTACACCCGGAAATAGGAGTTGATCAGATGGGATTGAACGGCTTCCGCCGTCTTACGGCTTTTTGACGACACCACCACCGCGGTCGGCGAACGGCGGGCCACCTCCTCAGCGTGGCTGGGACCGGACAACACGGCGATCCGATCGGCCAACGATGCGGGGAACGATCGG
>JAJYSD010000218.1 GCA_021793745.1 Bacillota bacterium | reverse complement strand
AGAAGGGAAGCGGCGGAGGGTGGAGGGGGCTTGGCGCTGGCGGGAACACCTTCCCCTTTTTCTCCTGACAACGCTGGCCGTCCCCATGTCCCTCCTCTATGGTCAAGTGGATACCAATTTGCCGATCCATCTGAGGGACCATTTTGTCGATTATCAAAGGGTGTTTGCCGTCATGATGACGGTGAACGGCACGATGGTCATGCTGTGCCAGTGGGCCGTTGCAAGTTGGACGGAGCGACTCGATTCCGGGAAGGTGTTGGCGGTTTCCTTCCTCCTGCTGGTGGCGGTGTCGGCGGGCTACGGTTGGGCCGGTTCCTTCGCCGTGCTCATCGCCGCGGAGATCGTCTTCACCCTGGCGGAGATGCTGGGACTTCCCCATATGAACAAGGTGGTGGCCCGCATCGCGCCGGGACATCTGCGGGGTCGGTATTTCGCCATCTTCGGTCTGCAGTGGGGGGTGGGACGGAGCCTGGGCCCCACCTTCGGTTCAGCCGTTTTTGTCGCCTGGGGCGGGGATGTGATGTTTTATTTGATCGGCGCCCTCTGCCTCCTCTCTTCGGTCAGTATTCGCAGGGTGATCGCGTTGGGGTCTTCCGCTAAAAAAGCGATGGATCCGGAGACAGTTCAGATAAAGGCGTAATGCAAAAACCTTGAGAAAATCATTGCGCTGGAAATTTGAAGGATTTAGATTTAGATGTGGACGGAGTTTTTCAGATAAAGAGAAATGGGGGTTGAGACGGGAAGAGGATAAAGCGAAAGAATTTAAAAGGATAACGCTTTGACTTTGCGATTGACACCAAATGCTGAGGGGGATGAATCTTTTGATGAAGTGATCTCTTTCCGTCCTCATGGCGTTGGTGCTGGTGTTCGCCATGGTTCCGACGGCTTTTGCCGGAGACGTCGCCGAAAGCGCGGAAGGTGAAAAGGCCGGCCCGGGGAGCGAAACGGAGGCGACGGTTCATCGGGACGCCGCCGGCGAAAACAAGGGTGAGGCCAAAGACAGCCGGAACCATCGGGATGACGTAGTTCAAACGGCCGACCAGCCCGAGTTGACGGTCAAATCGGGTGTAAGCTACCACGACATCGACGGTGAACCCTATTACGCCGTAAGTGTCCATGCCTCGGTCCCCTGTGAAGAGTCCGTCACCGGCCGGTTTGAGATGTATCTGGACGGCGAGGAACCGGTGGAATTGGACTGGGAGGACGGCGTCAACGGACTGGTGGCCAATGGGACCTTTCAGGTGGAAAAGCCGGGAGAGCACAAACTCCTCGTCAAGTTCCAGGGAGACGTGGATGGGGAGACGGTGACGCTGAAAGAGGAGCAGGCCGTCCAATTTCCCGGCGAAGACTTTCGCCTTGAGGTGACCGATGACGGTAAAGGAACCTTTGGCGGAAAGCTGTCCGGGGTGAAGGAGGCCGAAGGGCGCTGGACCATTCGCGTTTTTGACCCGGATGAGGAAGAAGGATTGGTGGAAGAGCACGAATCCGACGCCACCACCGCCCTGGAGTATTCCCATGCCTTTGAGGGATTGAAGCCGGGCACCTATGATG
This sequence comes from Bacillota bacterium, assembly GCA_021793745.1. GTDB lineage: Bacteria > Bacillota > Bacilli > Thermoactinomycetales > DSM-44946 > Planifilum. Next base: position 2,483 of record JAJYSD010000218.1, on the reverse strand, counting down.
TGCGGGTCTCTTACGAGGGCACGTTGGACGGTGTGAAGGCAACGGCGAGTGGCTCTCTGACGGGAGTGAAGGTCGGAGGGGACGGCTCGGGAGCGGTCAAGGATCCGGGCAAAGAGAAGCCTCCGGTGAAGGAGAATCCCGCCGATCAAGGGGGAAAGGTTGAAAACCCCAAGGGGGGCAAACTGCCCGAAACCAGCACCCCGTATCCGAACTTTTCCCTTCTCGGAGCCCTGGTGTTGTCGGTCGGTCTGGCCCTGCTGAGGACCCGTTCGGCCGGAGAATCCTGAACGGGGCCATCCGCTGTTCGCATCGATGTCAAGGGGGAGCCGTCAAAAGCGGCTCCCCCTTTGCTTTGTCGGCAATCGGGTTTTTGAGGCGGGCTGTCTGACGAAGAAAATGACGGAATCATCCGACTGATCGCCGGCGTGATGTTTTCGTTTTCAGAAACCGTTTACAACTTCTCTGCAACTTGATAGTATACTTGTATACAAGTATTCAATAGAAGAGAGGTGATCCTTTGAACGGATTTTATCCCCGAAAAAGATGGTCGGAGGCCTCCATCGGGCAGCAGGTGGCCGCCCATTTAAGGTGGCGAATCCTTTCCAAGGACTTGGAAAGCGGAACCGTATTGTCCGAAAATCGGTTGTCCGAGGAATACAAGGTCAGCCGTTCCCCGATCCGGGAAGCGCTGCGGATCCTGGAACGGGAAGATCTGGTGCAGCTGAAGAGGATGGGTGCCAAGGTTATCGGGATCACCGCAAAAGATATCGATGAAATCTATGATGTCCGGCTGATGTTGGAATCCTTTGTTTTTAAACAGTTGTTGCAGAAAGAGAACAACGACGAGCTGATCAAAAATTTATACATGATTTTGGAAATGATGAAGGTCGCTGTGAAATACAGGGATGCCGATGAGTTCTCTTTCCGAGACATTGAATTTCATGAGACGATTATTCAATCCATTCATCACCGTTATATCGGAATCCTTTGGTCCAACATCAAGCCGGTGATGGAGTGCCTGATTCTACTGGACATGCGGCACCGCATGGAGAATCACCATGAGGATTTCAAGCGCGTGATCGACAATCACGCGTTGCTGATCCAATCCATCGAAAAAAGGGATCTGCGATTAATGGAAGAGGCCTTTTATCGAAACTTTCACGATGTGAAGAAGAATTCGGGCGGATTGTGGGCCAATCCGGAATTTTTAAAGAAAGTGACTGACGACCATGGATAAGAACAAGTACATGATGGGTGTCGATCTGGGGACAACCAGCACCAAGGCCGTGCTGTACCGGGAGACCGGCGAGGTCGTGGCGTCGGAAAACGTGGAGAATCGATTATACACCCCCGACGCCGATACGGCCGAACAGGATCCGGAAGCGATATTCCAGTCGGTCCTCCGGTCCGTTGGCCAGGTTATGAAAAAATCGGGCATCGATCCCAAGGACCTGTCCTTTATCGCCTTCAGCAGCGCCATGCATAGCGTCATCGCCATGGACGACAACGACCGGCCCCTGACCCGCTGCATCACCTGGGCCGATAGGCGCAGCTCGAAATGGGCAAAAAAGATCAAAGAACAGCTGGGCGGACAAGAAATCTACGCGAGAACGGGAACGCCCATTCATCCGATGTCGCCCTTGTGCAAAATCGCCTGGCTGGAACACGAGGTTCCCGAGGTGTCCTCCAAAACCAAAAAATACATCGGGATCAAGGAATACGTTTTCTTCAAGCTGTTTCAGGAATATGCGGTCGATTTCTCCATCGCCTCCTGTACCGGACTGATGAATCTCCAGTCCCTGAACTGGGACAAAGGAGCGCTGGAGGTTGCCGGGATTACGGAGGCGAAGCTGTCCCGGATTGTGTCGACCCAGGCGCGCTTTTCCGGTTGCAACCGGCTTTATGCCGACCGGATGGGCATCTTGCCGGAGACTCCGATCATCATCGGCGCCAGCGACGGGGTCCTGTCCAACCTGGGCGTCGGTGCCGTGAGCCCGGGGGAAGTGGCTGTAACCATCGGTACCAGCGGAGCCATCCGGACCGTGATTCCCCAGCCCAGGACCGATTCCCAGGCGCGCATCTTCTGTTACGCATTGACCGAAGATTGCTGGGTTATCGGCGGGCCGGTCAATAACGGCGGGATCGTATTGCGCTGGATCCGGGATGAATTGGCGACGGCGGAAACCGAAACCGCGAAGCGGCTGGGGATGGATCCCTACGAGGTGTTGACCCGGATTGCCAGCCGGGTCGGACCGGGGGCGGACGGGCTGATGTTTCTCCCCTATCTGGCGGGAGAAAGGGCCCCGTTGTGGAATGCCGACGTCCGCGGTGCCTTTGTCGGTTTGACGTTGAGCCACAAAAGAGAACATCTCTTCCGGGCCGCCCTGGAAGGGGTCATCTACAATCTCTATTCGGTATTTCTGGCCCTGGCCGAAGCGGTGGATCATCCCGTCACCGCCATCAAGGCGGCCGGCGGCTTCGCC